>NZ_CACZDK010000011.1:71393-179056 GCF_902779965.1 Fibrobacter succinogenes
GTGCGCAAGACTTTGCGGCTCTGCCAAAGCCATATTTAATTGAATTTAAAGTTCGCCTTACCAGTCGTTGCGCCCTTCGTGCGCAAGACTTTGCGGCTCGGTCATGAAAACAAGCAAGCTTGTTTTCACGACACTCGCCTTTACCAGTCTTTGGCGGGTCTTACTTGACCGCGGACAGGTTTCCACGGTTTGCGTTCGCCGTTTTGTTCGTCAAAATCTTTAAGCAATTGAGCAGCTTCTTCAGGAGTCAATTCACCCGGCGCCAGCGGCTGTTGTTGTTCCTGATCTGAACCGTTGCTGTCGCTGGAATTGCCTTCGGACTGTTCCGGCTGTTGAGGCTGTTCACCTGCACCGCCATTGCTGTCGGAGCTTTGCGACTGGCTGCTACTGGACTGGCTTCCATTCTGACCTTGATCCTGCTTATCTTGATTCTGGTCATTTTGAGAGCTAGAACTTTGGTCGCCATTTTGATTCTGATTTTGGTCCTGGTTCTGCTGATTTTGCTGATCTTTGTTTTGATCTTGATTTTGCTTGTCCTGATTCTGATCCTGGTTTTGATCCTGATTATTTTGGTCTTGATTCTGGTCGTTCTTAGGATCGTTCTTCTTGTTTTCGTTTTTCTGCTCGTCCTTCGCTTCGTGAATGCGGTCGAGGAGCATCTGCAATTTTTGATCGTTCGGGTAATATTGCAAGCCTTCGTTGCAAGTGATTTCCGCGGTAGGCAAACGATTTTCTATGTACTGGAATGCGGCATCGCCGTAATAGGCAGAAGCCGACTTCGGAGCCGCGAAAGCGGCGGATGCGAGGAAGAAAATCGCCACCAGCACAAGAGAGGGGATTCCCACTCGGCGGCGGGAATGACAAGAACGCGCCTCGCAATGACGTGACGTACTCATAACCGCTTTAGATCCTTCGCCACGCCTAACGGCTCCGCTCAGGATGACACCATTCTCTCGTCTCAGCATAGCCATTAGATCACCTCCAAGTCATTGTCGGTGCTGCTGGCGTCAATCTTCGTCTTGGGCTTGCGACCGGCTTTAATTTCAATAACATCATCAATACGTTGCACATGACCACTCAACTGGCCAGCAGTTTCATCTTCGGCAATAAGGTTTTCAAGCATTTGCTTGCCTTCGGCATACTTGCCATCTTTGCAAAGTTGAAGTGCGCGAGCCAAGACCTGCTTCGCCTTTTCGCTCAGCGGAGGTTGTTTCTGGTCGTTCTGGTCCTGATTCTGGTCCTTGTTTTCTTTCTGCTTGTCGAGTTCTTCTTTCAGTTTGCGCTGGACAATTTCCACGTTCTTTTTCGCGTTTTCGAAATCGTTGTCTAGGTCAATCGCCTTTTTCAGGTAAGCGACAGATTCACGCCAGGCTGCTATGCGGGCACTCGGTTCTTGCGCCTTTTCGCCAACGCGGAAATGCGTATTCGCCAAATTGTAGGCAGCCTTGGCGGCCATTGCCTTGTCCGGCATGCGCACGGCACTTTCGAGTTCCTTTTTGGCTTCTTCGAAATTTCCAAGCTTGTACTGGCACGTTCCAATGTTGTAGAACAGCATCGGATTTGCAGGTTCGGCCTCACGGGCCTTCATATATTTTTCGAGTGCCCCGGCATAGTCTCCAGCAGCATACAGCTTATTGCCATCGTTAATGGGCCGTGCAAAAACAGCCACAGCCATAAACATCATCAATGAACAAAAAAAACGCATTTAATTCCTTCAGCTTATCATCGTTTCGCTCAGAGCAAAATAACCCCAAGTTTCAATAATTGTTTTTCTATACAGCGAGAATATACAAAAAGAATCACGCAAAAAACAATGTCATTGCCAGGATTGGGCACCTACATCACCATTATATATAAGGCTGTGCTGCATGCAATAAACCCAAGAACCAAGGTGTAGCCAACAACCTTCCATTGTGCCGAAGATTCGTTCAACGTGATTCCCCACGCCACAAATGGCGTAAAGCTCAAAAGCACAGGCAAAATGTACCTGAAATCGCTACTGCACGCAAAGGGATACTTAATCCTCAAGGCCATCAATGCAGCAATAAAAGCGATTCCTTGCAGCAACAAGATCCAATGGACAAAGCCAAGCCGAGTTTTCCAAAAGCCCCGAATAGCATACACGATAATCCCAAGCAACAGCACACTTATCACGGTCGCCAATAATTGACCAGCTGGAGTCCGCAACATGATCCATTCACCAAAAAGAGAAGACTTAAGGGCAAAATTCCAGAAATAATCTCGGCCCATAGAGCTGTCCCAACCAAAAGTGAATGGATTTTCCAAGAAATTGCGTAAATCAAAGTACAGATAATTAAAAGCCTCATTCGGAACCCTCATCGCAGGATTCAACGAGCCAGCGTTTCCAACAAGTTCACCACCGAATATCTTTTGTACAATAAAAGCAACAGCAACCAGTACAAACATAATCCACGCCGCAACTTCGGACTTTGACGGCTTACGGAAACCATCCGCCGTAAAGAAACGTCCCACAATAAATACAAAAACCATTCCTATAGAAACTGTTCCAGTAGATTTAGTCCACAGAGCCAAAGCTGAAGACACAACCGCCACAATCAAGTATCGTCCCAGGCCTTTTTTAAAGTAACTGATTCCAGCCCACACACACAGAACATGCAACAGATAAAATAATTGGTCATTACCAATACGTGGGGCGACCATTATCATCAACGGCCAAAAAATCCAAAGTACCGACGATAAAAGCAGTGCACGGCCTTGCAAAATATTTTGCAGGAACAAGAGACCAAAGAACGTTGTCAGAACAGAAATAAGCAAGCTGAAACTTTGCAAGCCCATAGTTCCCGCTATGCCCAAGCTTTCACCCAACATGTAAAACGGTGCCGCCACAAGATAATACACAGGAGGATGATAGCAAGACCAGCAATCGTTATTACCCGGAATGTCGTGCTTTTCAACAATGTACTGTACATACGAGATATGGCCTTCCACGTCCATCGAGAATACCTTGTACGGAATCATCGTGAAAAAAACCGTACGGAAAACAATTCCCAAAAAGAACAGGACCAATAACGTTTTTCCGAACCGGAAACGACGAGCAAGAAAAACAAAGAACATCGCAAATGAAATTATGGCTAAAATATTAATCAACCAGCCAACAATTGAATTCATCTTTACAAAGACCATAAATCCACCCGGACCACCGCCATTTTGTAGTTTTACGGTATAATGCGTTTTTCCGCTTTGCCTATACGGAGCAAGTTCTTTATTTTTTAGTGTAAATCCGCTTGAAAAATTGCAATGGTTTCTGACTTTCGACAAATCTATCGTCTTTGAACCTATCGTAATTTCATCCGCACAATCATCAGGAATGATCCACATATCGTAAGAGAAATTATATGGACTCGTGACTTCAAAATCCATAAAAAACGGTTTATCGACCGCAATATTCCGGGCAAGCGGAAGCGAAACTTTTTCCGATTTTCCGTACTGCGTAAAAGTCACATCATCAATGGAAATACGGCTTTGATATCCCATTGCAAGGAACAACAAGAAGCACAATGCGGCAATGAGTTCAGGAATTTTTAGATACTTCACGGGATTACTCAAATTCATTTATTTTAACTTTATATAAGGCAACAGCCAGTCGGTATGATCGCAATTGTTCATTCCATCTGGATCCGTTACAAGTTCCACTTGCGATGCGTTTTGCACTGGAATTTTCGTGAACAAAGCACCAGAACGTCCTCGCATCAGTCCACTTTGCCAAGCAAGCGTTCCATCAATATTTATTATAAATTTCGCGCTTCCTTCTTCGTAGCATTCACTATCTATACCTACACCCACAAACAACGTATCAGCATTTTGAGGAAGTTCATAAACAATGTTCGACGGGGCATGAGCGCCAATGCCAATCTTATAGATTCTACTCCCTACAGTGAGATTATGGTCATCAACCGACGCATTGATTTTCGGGAATTTAAAAGTCTGGTTCGCTTTCAGCCTGTTCAGATCCGTCAACAGCACAATGTTATCGCCCTTAGGCATTGCAACGGGGCGAATTTGGTATGCAAGGCAGCCGCATTCAATCAAAAGGATTACAGACAGCAATGCATAAGGGACCCATGCTGGAAAATTATTCTGCCTTAGGCGGCAAACGGCCTTATTCACCGTTTTGGGCAAAGCCAAAGCAAAGAGCAAAGCCACAAGAGTCAAGCACCCCATCAACGAAACAAAAGTCCACACTCCCGATCCACGAAACGGATTGATAAGATTCACATTCAACGTGGCAACAGCCGTAATAAATAACGCAGGAATTCCACCACGCCGCATGTCCCAAACAAGCCAGCAAAGAACCATAGGTACCGCGTAAAGCAAGTAGCGTTCATGCATTCCCGGCAATAGCACAAAAAAGGCAAGGCCATTTAACGAACACAATGCAAACGCCGTCCTAACATTCTTGCAAAGGATGGATTTTACCAATGCAAAAACAGAAATCAAAATAAAAAGGAGCTTTCCCAAAATTGCAGGTTTCAGCAAGAAACCAAGGCCATCAGCACTCACGCCCCAAATCGGAACGTTGTCAGGAGCGACATTCCCGGCAAGAAGATTCCACAAATTCGCGGCGTTAAATGTCGCATACGGATATTGATTTGTCGTCTGCACATAAGCATTCGAAAGCATCGTTAATAAATTGCCCCCAATAGCAAAAGGCAATAAGACCAAAAAAGCGCCTGCAATGGCAAGTGGCAACCCCCTCCAAGAGGTTTTCCAGTTGCGAATAAAGAGACCTCCAAAAATGGGCAAGAACGCAATCATCTGGAATTTCGAAAGCAAAGCAAGCACATACAACATCGACGCGAGAAAAACATAACGCGGACGACACATGCAATAAATCGCAAGCGATGCAAGCACAACCGGTAACAAATCCACTTGCCCCCAAATAGGGCCATTCATCAATAACGCCGGATTCAAGGCGACAAAGGCCAGCAGTAAATGTTTTTTCCACTCCGGATAATTAAACTTTTCCGAAATGCGGCAAGACCAATCCACTAGGAATAAATGCGCAAAGAACACCGGCCAAAGGCAAATAAACTTCAGGAAAAAAGTCTTGTCAACGACAAGTCCCAATACGGAATGCACCTGCGCCACAACCCAAAGCCAGAATACATAAAGAGGCGGATAATTCCCTTTGAATCCACCAAATCCGCCATCAATCAACTGCCGCGTCCAGCCAACCCAAAAGCTTTGGTCTCCATCGTAAGCGGAACCCGCAGTGCAAATGACATTAGCCAGTACGCAAGCAACACCCCAAAAGATGAACAGCTTCAGATTATTTCGATATTTGTACATGAACATACTATAAACTCATCAACAGAACAACACTGCACACAGCAAATAACAACGTAACACCCCAACCGCAAACTTTAAGTTTTGGCGAGGCGCCACCGTCACAAAAACCAACGCCCACCCACGGCAAACAGCTCAAAAGCACAGGCACAATGTAACGGAAATCATTGCTGCAAGAGAACGGATATTTAAGACGAAGCGTAATTATCGCGGCAAAGAAAAGGAACGCCTGAACAGCGATTAAAACCTGAACTTTGTCCCAACGCGATATCCATAAACCACGAAGGCCAAAACCGAGCAACAAGACAAAGCAGGTACTTATAATTGACGCAAGCGTAATCCCTTTGGAAGTTTCCAACAATTTAAATTCACCGAATAAAGATGTTTTTGCAAGGTAATTCCAGAAATACTGACGGCCCAATTCATCATGCCACGGATCTGTATACGGCTTTGTCAAAAATGTTTGCACATCAAAGAAGAAGAAGTTCCCAGGAACATTGCGAACAAGAACCGTATCATCATTGCCACTTGCATTTCCGACCACGTCATGAGTCAACGCGACACACGCAACAGCAATCGCCGCAGCAACAAAAATTCCGGCAGCAACGCGTTCCGAGCGGCTCCACAAACGCGGATGCTTGCAGTACTGCATTAAGAAAGTCACGCCAAGAACACCAAAAGTCACCACTGCAGTAGACTTCGTCCAATATGCAATAAATGCAGCAACAACGGCAACAATGAAATACTTTCCGTAATTTGTACGAAGGTACTTTAAGCACCCCCACAAGGCGACCGCATGCATCGCGTAAAATAGGACATCGTTTCCCAATCGTGGCGATGCAAGGACAAAACTAGGCCACACGCACCACAGCAAGGCCGCCGCAGAAAGCGGGGCGCCACTCAAAATATTCGCAAGGCACGCAAGTCCAAAGCCAAGCGCCACAAGCGAAATAAGGAAATCAAACCACTTGACCGCATTTTGCGGGAAACAATGCGTAAGATTTGCCATTTTCCACACACCGGCACTCAAGACAAAATAAACAGGCGGATGATAGCAAGTCCAACATTCATTCGATGCAGGAATGCGATTTTCTTCTGCAATCATTTTCATGTAATGCACATGTCCACCCACATCATGCCCGCGTTTGTCAAAAAACGTTTCGTTGGTATAGCCAATACGCAACAGAAGCCCAACAATGAAGAACAAAAGCAAACCGCGTCTGATTTTGAACCGCATTCCAATCGAAAAAACGAATGCGGCAAGCAGAACAAAAAATATCACCGAGAACAAAACCAACATAAAGCCGCCGCCATCAACAACCGCAGTGAGCCCACCTAGACCACCGCCATTTCTCAGCGACATTTGAACGTGAAAATCAGAAGTATCCTTCCCTAAATTTTTCACAATTTCAGCTTTACTCAGGACGAAGCCTTGGTTCCAGCTGCAATAACCCGAATAGTTTTGAAACGGAAGCCGAACGCCATTTACGACAAGGTCAGTAACACAATCATCTGGATGGATGTTCAAGGCAAAGTCACCCGCAAATCCAGCAGAAACATCCATATCTATGGAAAATTTTTCTCCAGATTCCATTGGAATGCTTACCGGCATAGTCGTCGCAACATCTGTCCCTTGACGATGCAATACAACATTCTTGATTTCCGGATTAAAGGCGTACGAGAGAATGGCAAAAAGAGCCATCCCCAAAACAAGGAATACCTCACATTTCAAAAACTTTCGCATTACTTCTTTCCTTCGTGGTATTCTTCTTCGCTATTGACGTTCCAAAGAGCGGTCTTGTCCGTAGAATTTTCGCGAATGCACTTTACAACTTCCATGGCAGCGAGCATACTGTGGTCCATGTTGTTGTACTTGTGCATACCATTACGTCCCATCAAGAACAGATTCTCAATTGGATCGACGTACTCGCGAATCTTGCCAAATTCGCCGTAAGTACCGAAATAAGCGGGATAAGCTTTCTTGATATGGAACACCACGGAATCGCGCACGGCATCAGGGCGCGCCACGTCAATCTTGTCGAGTTCCGCAATAGCAAACTTGATAAAGTCCGCATCAGGCATGTTCCACATTTCATCGCCTTCAGTCGCAAAATATTCAAGGCCAATCCACACCTTTTCAGGGTCAGCAACGAGGTATGGGCTCCAGTTGTTGAAAATTTGGATGCGGCCAAGTTTCACGTCAGATTCCTGCACGTAAATCCAGTTGTCGGCAACAAACTTAAGTTTGCTTTCTGGCGTTCCCGGCTTTGCAGGATTCTTGATGAGCAATTTGTCGAGCAAAAGGCCAACAGTAATAAAATCACGATACACAAGGCCATCGGAGACGCGGCGCACGTCGGCTGGCACAGGCGTTTTTTCGTTATCCATTGCCGCCACAAGTTCCTTCACCGGCATCGTCGAGAGGAAATAATCGCAAGGAACAGTTTCGGTAGAAACAGAGCCATCAGCAGCACTGCTTTCCACATCGACACTCACAACACGGTCGCCTTCGCGGTTTACGCCCACGACTTTTGCGTTCATGCGAATTTCGCCACCCATTTCCTGCACCTTTTCGGCAACAGTTTCCCATAACTGGCCCGGTCCAAACTTTGGGTAAAGAAATTGACCAATCAGACTTGTTTCAGTATCCTTCTGACGAATATCCGCACCATTTGCAGCGCCGGCCTCGGTATTCTTCTTTCCGGCAAAAATCTGCTTAATCGCATGCACCACGGTCTTGGTAATCGAAAGCCCCTTGATGCGCTGGCCGCCCCAGTCGGGGCTAATCTTACTGCACGGAACACCCCACACCTTTTCGGTGTAATCGCGGAAGAACGTGCGGTACAGTTCTACACCAAAGCGGTTGATCATGAAATCTTCGAGGCTGTTTTCCTTGCGAGCCGGGAGAAGCTGTACCTTGATATAACTCATGCCAATCTTGAACATGCGCCAAAGACCAAGGTTGCGGATGGTATCGCCATTCAAGCTAATCGGATAATTGAACAACTTGCGCAAAAATAAAATGCGCGAAAGGCGGCTGCGGCAAAGCATCACGTAGTCCGTCTTTTCAGGATCTGGGCCACCTTCCACCAGTGGAACATTACGACCAATGGCCAAATCATCCTTACTTGCAACACCTTGCAGTGGCAGAATACCCTGCCACCAATCCATCACCGTATCGCTCTTGCTAAAAAATCGATGGCCGCCAATGTCCATGCGGTTGCCATTGTAACGAGCCGTGCGCGAAATACCGCCAATGACATTTTCCGCTTCAAAAATCACAGGCTTCACATCCGTGGTACGCAAAAGTTCAAGAGCAGCAGTCAAGCCCGCAGGACCAGCACCAGCAATTACAGCAATTTTCTTAAAATCTTTTTCCATATTTATTTTTATCCTTCCTATACTTTCAATTTTTTATGCATTTTTCCGCCCGCGGAAAAGCATCAATTTTCGAGCACCAAAATTCCACATCAACACCAAGATTGCGGCCACCATCTTGGAAATCATTTCATTCCATTCAAGGCGCCCGACCATCAAGAACATAAGCAGCTGATTTATCCCGACACCAGCAAAACCGACCACGGCAAATATACCGAATTCAGCCGTCTTCTTATTTTCGAGAACACGTTTGCATTCAGAAAAGACCCAAGTAATGCTCAAGGCGTAATTAAACGCAAGCCCGGCAACCAATCCCACAAAGTTTGCAAGCAGATAATGCCAACCAAACTTGTAAAGACAAAGTGCAAAAAGCCCAAAATCCACTACAAAAGCAAGGCCTCCTGTCACCAGGTATCGCACAATTTGCCCCAATAGCGAACTACGAGGCATTTTTCTCCAAAGCTGTCTAACAAATGTTTCGTTTTGCATGGCTGCAATAATAACAATTGTTCTAAAACAAAGTTTTTAAGGTTTATTAAAAAATATGGCATTACAGCGTTTTCAGCAATCAACCGAGGCCAAATTCAACTTTTCCATCCTCACATCTTTAAAATAAGTCCTTTTTATGTTTAGATTTATTTACACGTAAATCACAAAGAATATCAAACAAGCTCTTACACGTAAAGTATTATTTTACACAAAGAAACAAAGCGTTAAACAGAATTTGTTGTTAAATTTACAAACATAATAATACTACTTTACTTAAAAAAGAAGGAGATAAATAAATGAATAAAGCAATACTGCTCGTCGCCGCATTCGGCGTCGGCGTTTCATTAGCCGCAGAAAACAACTACAAAAGTTCGTTTTCCAAAGTTTCTAGCGAAGTACAAGACTTCCTTGACGAAGAGGCTTTGACAGAAACACGGACAGTTCCGTCAAAAACCTACACCGTAGACGTACTTGGCAGAAAGAAAAGTTCCAATCAGGTGACGTTTCTTGGCAAAGCAAAAGTTTCGCCCAAAAGAAAAATGCGTGTCGACGTCGTAAATCTTGACCTTCCCGACTATCAAGAAAAAACCGTTTCAACCAAAACAGAATTCAATCCAGAAACAGGGAAAACGAGATTATGGCTTAACGGGGAAGAACTTTCACAAGCCGAATTCGATAAGGCCATCAGCAAAATCAACAGCGAAAAGCCAGATTTCATTCCTGGCTATACGGATTCCTTAAGCGCCGATGAAATAAACAACTTGCTCAATGGAAACAAGAATGTTTATATCAGCAAGCACAAAGATCCTATCAATCAGATGGCATATACTGCCATATTCAACACCTCACAAATATCGACCCACGCCTTCACCAACTCAGCAAAAGGCAAAGGCATCGGCATACATTTCACAGAAACAGGATGTCCTCACCCCAACTTCTGGACTTCAAAATACCAAAACGTAAACGGCTGCGAACACGGGTGGCAAACACATCCCACTGGCGTGCTTCAGGTGTTATCCAAAACCGCTCCGGAAGCTTCCCTTTACGGCTACGACCAAGGAACATGGCCAACAAGAGCGAACCATTCAAACCTAGAGATATCTTCTCACTCCTGGGCATCTCCGTACAGCCCGACAAATGAATACATCGAAGTTGACGCCATGATGGACAACTACGTGTATACCAACGGAATAACAGCCTTCGTCGCCGCAGGTAACGTAAGCCCTGACGTTCCCAACAACAAATACGTTTCCTCTCCTGGCAAAGCATTAAACGCCATTACCGTAGGCGCCATCAATCCTACCAACGACAATTACACCAGCTACTCCAAATGGATGAATTCCGAAATAGGGAACGAAAAGCCCGAAGTCGCAAATTACACGGACTTCGAATTCAACAACACGCTAACGTTCCCCTGCGGTAGCCAGACATGCACATATAACGGCTATTTCAACGGAACAAGCGCGTCAACGCCTTACACAGCAGCAATGATCGCCGATTTGATGTCCCATCACCCAAGCTCCTTAAAGGGCCACCCTGAACTTATCAAGGCCATTCTCGTTTCCGGTGGAAAGCGTCCCATTCCTAACGCATCCACCCACGACCCCAACAACCAAACAGTCGCCGCCAAAGACATCCCTGTATATTCCAGTTTAGCCTGGAACCGGACTTTCCGCACCTGGAGAGGCGAAAACAACCAGGTCTTTAATTCCAATCAAAAAATCACATTTACAGAAGCCGGGATCAAGGGAGCACATTACCGTATAGGAATCGCATGGCTCACATCCGGTTCTTACATTCTCGCCAACAAAGACCTCGTCCAGAATCAAGGTCAAAAAATGCCCCAGGACATCGACTTAAAAGTTTACCAGAACGGCAAGGTCATAGCCCAATCATTAAGCTCAACAAATCCTTTCGAAGTGGTTGATTTCACGCCCAAGACAAACGACAATCTGACTATCGAAATCCATCGCTACAGAAACACGCCTAACCGAAATACCAATATCAGCCTTCCGCCTGAAAAAGTCATTCTCGGCTATTCAATGTGGGTAGACAGGTAACAATAACATACAGTCTCCATACCCCACGCCAAGACATTCCGTCTTGGCGTTCTTGCTGTTATACGTAAAAAACATCAAACGGTTTCATGCGTTCTTTGGGAAAAGTCTATATTTTAACAAGTTAAATCCATAAAAATCCACTATGAAGCCCAAAAGAATAGAATACATTGACGTTGCCAAATTTTTGGCCATGATTTTAGTCATATTCGCGCACGGGACTAAAGAAAGTAGCTTTGTAGCGTTCGCATTTGCATTCCACCTGCCCGCATTCTTCATTTTGAACGGAATGACGCTAAAGGTCGACAATCAAAAATTCGGCGATTTTCTAGCGAAGAAACTCAAACGCTATATCATTCCAATGTTTGGGCTTGGAATTTTATGCGTTCTGTCTGATTCATTCGTCAAATGGCTTTTGAACAATCCCATTCCGGACCATTTCTTACTCATCGGCATCGCAAACGTCATCAATCAAGTTCGCTTGTTCGCCATTTGGTTCTTGCCAGCACTATTTTTCACCGACATCATACTCTTCGGTTTCCATAGTTTAGCCAAAGGCAAGCTTTGGCTCATGGGCATTTTGTCACTTTTGCTTCTTGGAATCGGGATAATCTTCAACCAGTTCCATAACGTTGCTTTAGTCTGGAATTTTGACGCAGCACTTTTCGGGACAACATTCACTTACATAGGATTCGCGTTCCACCACCAAAAACTTTCAAGGCTGTACAATTTCTTGACAAAGGCGCGGCTGCGGGCACTGATCATAGGAGTTGCGCTATTGACAGCAACTTACTTTATCAGCCAATACAGTTACGAGATAAACCATAAACATCTCGAAATGTTCCACCGCGTGTACATTCCATACTACATCACACTCCCCAACGCAATTATCGGTTCTCTAGGATTTATCCTCATATGCCGTGGAATTACAAATCCGATTTTAGCAAAGCCTGTCGAGATGAACCTTGCGCTTTTGGCATTCCACCAAACTCTCACATTCCCCATTTTCAGGAACAAAATCTGTCCAGAATGGTGGGCAAACGTTCACAGGCTACCCATAAGCGATTTGAATTACATTTTGTTCACCAGCACGATGACTTTATTTTCAGTCGCACTCATCGCGGTCATTTATCTCGCCATAAAGTATTCGCCATTGAGTATAATCGTAAACCAGCCATTAGCAGGCTTTTACAGGCAAAAGACTACAGATGTAAACAATCTATAGGATTATTAGGTGGCTTTGCCACGATTACATAACAATACTACCGATAGAGCGTTTCTACAAGCTTTATCATGTCCGCATGGTCACTTGCGGCCATCATCTCGCGGATGCTGTGCATGCTCAGCATGGGCTCGCCAATATCCACCGTCGGGATTCCGAGATTTGCAGAAATCGTCGGGCCAACCGTGCTGCCGCACGGCATGTCGTTTCGCGTAATGAATACTTGAAGCGAAATACCGGCCTGTTCGCAGAGCAATCGAAGTTGTGCAGAACTCATCAAGTCGCTCGCGTAACGCTTTTGCGCGTTCGCCTTGAGCACAATGCCCTTGCCCAACAGCGGAGCATGATTCGGTTCATGCTTTTCCGTATGATTCGGGTGTTCCGCATGGGCCATGTCAATAGACAATGCAATGGACTCCGCTAGGTATGAGGTATGGGGGCGCTCGCAGGCTCGCTTTGAGGTATGGGGCATTTTTGCAAATACTTCATCCAATACACTTTTCAAGAAGTTGCCGGCGGCACCTTCGCGAGTTGTCGAACCGACTTCTTCGTTATTGAAAAAGCACGCGACAAGGCAATCGTTCTCGCTTGATTCCGCCGTTACAATCGCTTCGGCAATGGCATGGCAACTGCTCAAATTATCGAGCCTTCCCGAATAAATCCACTCGTCGTTAAAACCGCCCCGATTTGCAGGTTGCGCATCAAACAGCTGCACGTCAAAATCAATCAAACGAGCACCTGCTGGGAGTTCTTTTTCAAGAGTTTTTACAAACAAATTCTTTCGATTTTCGAAAGCGCTACTTTCAGGAGCACCACTCCACAACGCATTAAAGTCCACTTGCGGATTCACCTTGAGCCCATCTTGGTTCACGTTACGGTTCAAGTGAACGGCCAACTGCGGAATCCTAAAAAGTTTCTCGCCACGGAACAACTTCGTCTTGAGTGTTTTTGCGTCAGCCGCATCCACATAAGCAAGCATTCCCGCATAACCTAAATCTCGATCGAGCCAGCTCGTATAGAGCGGTGAACCATAGACCTCCGTATGAAGCGTACACACGCCCGCCGAAACAGAATCCGGATTCGGGGAAATTTTCAACGTTGGGAAATCCGTATGCGCAAGTGCGATTTTGAACTTCGATATATCATCCCACGTTTTGGGCGTACGAAACGCAATAATCGAGGCGCCACGACACACAAAATAAGCTTTTCCTGTTTCGATTTTACCGCTAAAATTCACAAAGGAATTCGCTTCAAAGTGTGATTTTAAACAACTCACCGTATGGTACGGCGTTACAGCCGCATTCAAAAAATCAAAAAAATCCATATTTCCTCAAAAAATTTCAATTAGATTCATTTTGACAATATAATCTATTTATATTTCACGAAAGCAATGGCATTTCAAAAGATAAAACAGATCAACTGGATGGAAATGTCCGGCCTCTTGGTCGGCGTCGTGACCACTGTTGCCGTCATGATTTTTTCGCTAGTGTTCTATCACTACCTCAACGAATCCGGCGTTATCAAGGTTAAAGAATACAAGCTCCACAGTACTTTTGAAAAGGCCCTCGGCCTTAGACCGGGAACCCGCGTGCAAATTAGCGGCGTAGACGTGGGTCTAATTACAAACATGAAAATCAACACTGACGGTAAAGGTGTGTTCATGGAATTTACAATCCGCCAGGAATTCCAGCCGTTGATTACCGATAGTGCAAAAGTTTACGCCATCCGCGACCAGAACTTGATTTCGGCGCGCGTGATCAACATCGACATCAAAAATAGCAAAGGCCGTATTTTGCAAGATGGGGAATCACTTCCCGCAGGCACGGCCCAAGATATCGAAACAGTCATTGAAACAGCAAACGAGCTTTTGGGACGTGTAAACCGCCTTATCGATGCCGCCGACAACCTAGTCGCAATGGCTCTCGACACGGGAACAACTATGGGTGCATTGTTCGGCTCCCGCACACTCTACGACAACTTAAACCGTCAATTGTACCGACTTGACGACATTACGTACATCGGAAGGAAAGTCTTGAGCAAGACTTCATACCTGTTGGATACAATGAAAACAGGCATTCCTCGCCTTGTAAACCGTGCTAACGAAGTAACAAACAACGTTGGCAACATGATCGAAGAATTTAAACCGCTGCCAGGCCAAGTGACCTCGCTCCTCAATTCCATGGACTCTACAGTAAGCCGTGCGGATAACCTCATTACAAATTTCGGCACAATGACAACCGGATTACAAGACTTTATAAACACGACCGAGAACACAATGCAAAGCGCAGACGACTTGATGAACGGAATGTCGAAAATGTGGCTTTTCAGGAGCAATATTCCTAAGCATGATTCCGTGCCCTTTGTCGAGGAGACGCTATGGTAATTCAAAACGCCATCAAAATGGCTCTTTGCATCGCCCTCAGCGGCGCCGTAACTCTGTCCGCTTCGGAATCCGGGAAGCTTGCCGACCGTGCAAAAAAATCGTTGAAGGCCGGAAAATTTGCTAAAAGCTATTCACAACTAGAACGCGCACTCGTCGCAAGCCGTAAAGAAGCCGACAGAAACTCTGAAGTCCGCATTCTCATTGCAATGGGACATGTTCGTATCAAGAATCTCGACTTCAACATGGCTGACTCACTTTTGTATAACATCGACAGTGATGGACTGAATCGTCCCACAAAAGCCATGCTCCTCAGATCAAAAATTGCTTTGAAAAACGCCACTGAGAACTACTCCGAAGCCGTATCGCTCTGTGAAAGCGCCAACAAGAAAAATCTCGACAAAATTGACGACCAACTTCAAGGAGCCTTTTACTCAGAATGCGCCATTGCCTATGCCGGCAACCACAACAGCGAAAAAGCAACTGAGGCCCTCAAAATGGTCGCCAAGAGCACCGATAACGATACTGGAATTTATTTCTGGACGGAAGCGCGTTTAGCAGATTTGCAAAAAAACGGTAATGCCGATTCAATTTATATCGAGGCAGAAGACAAATCCGTCGAAGCGAACATACCTTACACAACCGCAAACATCCTTTACCACCGCGCAATGTTCTTGGAAAAGTCCAAGCCCGATGAAGCGAAAAAACTTTTCGCCCGCTGCAAAACCGCATTCGAGCTGATGGGATTGCCAAAGAAAGCTGAAAAATGCGAGCGGTGATAGAGCTTATAACTTAGAATTGCAGAATCATTCCGTGCTTATCACGGAATCGGCCTTTTATTTTGCAGAGGCGGCTGTATCCGCAGCAGGTTCCGCCACTGTTCCAACAGCAGCAGAATCAGTAGCGGTCGTGTCTGCAACCGGTTTCTGGACTCTTTTCATCGCGAGAAGCTGGTTATAAACGACAACAGGCGGGATTTTTCCATCAACCATGTTATCGACAAGGGCTTTGACTTTCTGATAGTTTTCGTCCTTGTTGTAATCAACAATCAAGTCCCTGTAACCGAGGAGTCTGAGAATTTTTGTATAAAAGCTTGCACGGAATTTTTTGAATTGCGGTTGGAACACATCGTTCAAAACGGTTTCAAGAGCGGTTTCCGTCTGCATGGAATCGATTTCAAAGCTCCGATAAATCATGCGGATATGGTCAGGAATCGTCGTATCCGGGCTATCGAAATACTTGCGCATCACATTTGCAGCTTCGGTCTTGTTGGGATACGGCCCACGGCCAACGCGCAGCGCATAATAAAGGGCTAGGCGCCAATTTTCAGGATAGACGCGAGTCGCCCTGCGCAATACAGAAAAATCAGAAGTGTCGGAAGCATCGATTGGCGTCACGCCTCCGACAAAATAGTATGGCGTATAGAACAGCGAATCTAAGCTTGTCGCAAGTTCTGCGACATGCCCCAGGTACGCATATTCCCTGCCCGTAAGGTAACTTTCACCAAGTTCGGTGAGCCCCTTGATCCAAAAGAGCCCAGCCACCGATGCGTCATGCCCTGCAGCCACATAGCGAACAGACGAAGCCTTCGGCAAGAAGGATTCATCAAAATTCGTGCCAGGAAGCGGCTTCGCGTAATGGAACGCGAGCGCAATCACGGCAATAGAAGTTATAATAGCAGCAAGGAAACGCATGGGTTAGTAGGAAGTAGGAAGTTAGAAGTAGGAAGTAAGGTTTTAGGTAACAGGTATTAGGTGGTAGGATTATAATCGCGGCTCCGCCGCCCTTTCTAGATGCACGTAGTGCATGAAAATATCCTAACCCCTACAACCTATAACCTATCGCCTACAAGCAAGCCTCTGCGAGTTTTTCCAGAGCATCGACGCAATCGTTCGCGTAGTTTGCCGGCGTATCGTTACGCTGCCAAGCAAAGTTGAGGCCACTGCTCGAATTGAGCACATGGAACTTGCGTTTGCCACCGCCGTTTGCGATTGCCAGGAGAACCGTCTTTGCATCGCCGCCCTGACCGCCCGGCACGCCCGGAATGGACACGCCCGGAATGAGGAACGGGATTTCATGCTTGTGGGCAACGGTGTAAGCCGTAATCTTTTCCAGTTCTTCCGGGTGAGTTGCACCGACAACGGCACCGAGGTACCCCTTGTCAGCATCCCATTCCATAATCTTGTCAGCTACGGAATAGAAAGCTTCGGCAACGTCGCGCGGATCGTCACTGCGAGTAACAGGCAAATCCTGGAAGTCGTGAGCACCCTTGTTGCTCGTGCGGAGGAGCACGTAAGCACCGTTTTCGCTATTTTCGCGGATGAACGGACCGACAGAATCGGCACCCATCCACGGAGAAACAGTCACGGCGTCTGCACGGTAAACGTCGTAGGCGGCGTTGGCGTAGGCGGCACTGGACTTGCCAATGTCACCGCGCTTTGCATCCAAAATCACCGGAATGCCAGCACTTCTGTAATCGGCAATGAGTTGCTGCAAAACGAGCATTGACTGCACGCTCACGCATTCGTAATAAGCGCTGTTCGGCTTTACGACAGCCGGCTGCACGTTACGCTTGAGGCAGCATTCCAAGATGTCGGAATAGAAGCGCTTGATGCGGTCTTCGGGAGTGCCTTCGAGCGGAATGAGCTTGAGCACAGGGTCCATGCCCATGCACACCGGGTTACCGCACTTTGCAATACGCTGTTCAAGGCGATCGTAAAAGCACGTCATTACTTCAATTCCTCCTGAATCTGAGCGGCT
Organism: Fibrobacter succinogenes; assembly: GCF_902779965.1. NCBI lineage: Bacteria > Pseudomonadati > Fibrobacterota > Fibrobacteria > Fibrobacterales > Fibrobacteraceae > Fibrobacter > Fibrobacter succinogenes. The sequence continues at coordinate 89,008 of NZ_CACZDK010000011.1, forward strand.
TCGTAAGAGAGAATGCCGTGTGCGACAGCCACGTTCAGAGATTCAAGTTCACTGCTCATCGGGATCTTCACCGTTTCGTCGGCAAGTTCGATGAAGTACGGGTTCGTGCCAGCACCTTCGTTACCCACGAGGAAAGCCATCTTGCGGAGCTTGTGGCTCGGAATCTGGCGGAGAGACTGCTTGGCATGCAAATCCGTTGCGATGATGGTGTAACCCTTGCTGCGCAAGAAGTTGATCTGGTCCACGAGATCTACGTCGAATTCAAACGGAACGCGGAGGAACGTGCCCGAGGAACCACGCACAACCTTCGGGTTGAACGGGCTCACGGTACCACGACCGAGAATCATGCCCGAAGAATTGAAACCGAGGCTCGTGCGGAAGAGCGTGCCGAGGTTACCCGGATCTTGCACGGCGTCCACAAGCGTAAGCACGCTGCGGCTCGTTTCGTAAACCGGCTTCTTGCTTGCGATGTTGCAGTAAGCAATGATGCCCTGCGTCGTCATCGTCGAAGAAAGACGCTTCATCTGTTCTTCGTTAAGAGTATGGAGCGTAATTTCGGCTTCGTTAATGGCTTCGATGAGTTCTTCGTTTTCAAAACCTTCAACAACGTAAACAGAAATCACGAGTTCGCGGTGGTGCTTCACGAGTTCTTCGACAACGTGCACACCTTCACCGAGGAACTTGCCTTCGCGTTCGCGACCCTTTTCGGTCGTGCAGGCGATGAGGCGCTTGAACCAAGGAGGTGTAGAGCCGGCATCTTCAACAGCTTCAATCTGTGCAGCGCGTGCTTCGAGTGCAGCTTCGTCCAAGTTCTCGTCAACGGCTTCCTTCTGTTCGGGGCGCTGGCGATAAACCGGAGCGTTCATGGCACCATCACGGCGCGGGCCACGGTTAAACGGCTTGTCGCCAAAGCGGCGCGGACGGCGGTCACGGTCAAAGCGTCCGCCACGGCGTTCTTCACGGTTGAACGGACGGCCTTCGCGGTTTTCATCGCGGTTGTCGCGATCGAAACGGCGTTCACCACGATCAAAGCGGCGGTCGCCGCGGTCGCGGTCAAAACGACGGTCGCCACGATCACGACCAAAGGGCTTGTCGCCAAAGGAACCACGGTCGTCGTCGTTACGGCGAGGGCGGCGTTCAGGAGCTTCGCTAACTCCAAATTTGCGGTCAAGCGTCATTCTTACAGTACGCTTCGGTTTGTTTTCTTCTTCACTCATAGTTTTTCCATCAACTGTTTGGCGACGGATTCCCCGTCAATTTTCAAGATCTTGTAGAGAGCTTTGATTTCTCCCTGTTCAACGAATCTGTCCGGAAGACCAAACCGGTACAGTTTCTTGTCCGTATAGCCGAGGTCGGACAAAAGTTCCGCAATTGCTGAACCATAGCCACCCACAAGCGTGTTGTCTTCCAAAGTCACAATGACATTGTGATTGTCGAACAACGAACGGTAGCATTCCTGGTCGAGCGGCTTAATAAAACGGGCATCCACAAGCGTCGGGTTGTATCCGTTTTCACGAAGCACGGAGGCTGTTTTCTTGAGTTCATTTGTCATGAATCCGGCGCCCAATAAGAGTATGCCGGAGCCCTTCTCAAGAATCTTGGGGCTCTTATAATCGAACGATTCTTCCGAGGGCTTGAGTTCTGCTTCGAGCGCAGTGCCTCTCGGGTAGCGGATTGCCACAACACCTTCCATATCAATCGCAGCAATCATCATATCGCGCAATTCATTTTCGTTGGAAGGAGCCATGATGGTCATTCCAGGAACCGTACGCAAGAACGACAAATCGAAGGCGCCATGGTGCGTCGGGCCATCCGCACCGACAAGGCCGGCACGGTCGAGCACAAGCACCACATGCAAATTCTGTAACGCAATGTCGTGGATAATCTGGTCGTAAGCGCGCTGCATGAACGACGAGTAAATCGCCACCACCGGAACAACGCCTTCGCAAGCCATGCCCGCCGCAAACGTAACAGCATGCTCTTCGGCAATGCCCACGTCAATCACGCGATCCGGGAGTTCCTTCGCGACGATATCCATGCCGCAGCCCGTAGGCATTGCAGCCGTGATACCCATAATGCGCTTATCCTTCTTAGCAAGGTCCAAAAGCGTATTGCCGAACACGCTCGTGAGTGAGGGGTTCGGATTGCCCGGAGCAAGCGGGAGCCCACTTTCAGGGTCAAACGCACTACAACCGTGATACTTTGTCGGATTCTTTTCGGCAGCGTCAAAGCCGCGGCCCTTTTCCGTAAGCACATGGACAAGGCACGGGCCTTGCTGGTTTTTCACGCGTTCGAGAATCATCACAAGTTCATCGATATCGTGACCATCAATCGGACCAAAATAACGAATGCCCAAGTCTTCAAAGAAACGTCCCGGCTTCACGGCATTCTTTGCCGCATTCTCGACCTGCAAGAAGAGGTCACGGAAACGAGAACCCAGAATACCCGGCAAACGATTCATCACGCGATCCAGGTCGGTACGCATCTTGTTGTAAACCGGATCCGAAATCACGCGGTTCAAGTACTTGCTAAAACCGCCAATGTTCGGAGCGATACTCATCTTGTTATCGTTCAAGATGATGGTCATGTTCTGCTTGGAGGCGCCAACGTTATTGATAGCCTCGTAAGCCATACCGCCCGTCATGGAACCATCGCCAATGACAGCAACAACATTGTTGTTACGGTTGAAATGGTCGCGTGCAACGGCAAAGCCAAGAGCCGCCGAAATAGAGGTCGTGGCATGCCCTGCCCCAAAGCAGTCATAAACGCTTTCGTTCCTCTTCAGGAATCCAGAAATACCGCCCTGCTGGCGCAAGGTATCGAAGCGGTCGTAACGGCCGGTCAATAACTTGTGCACGTACGCCTGGTGTCCTACGTCCCAAACGATCTTATCGTCGGGTGCGTTGAACACATAGTGAAGCGCAAGAGTAAGTTCAACAACGCCAAGGCTAGATGCCAGGTGACCGCCATGTTTGGCCACCTGCCCAATAATGGTCCCGCGAATCTGCGAAGCCAAGTGGTAAAGCTCTTCGACTGAGCAGTGCTTCAAGTCCTGAGGCGACTTTACGTCTTTCAGTTCCATTTATTTCACTCGGGTAATGATGTATGCCGCTATGGAACGGAGGATGGAGGTATCGCACTTGAGGCTGTCCAACGCCTTGATAGATTCCTCATAGAGTTCCCTAGCACGTTCCCTAGACTTTTCCAGTCCGACGATGGACGGGTAAGTAGCCTTGCCCTTTTCGATGTCAGACCCAGCGTCCTTGCCAAGTTCTTCGGTCGTAGAGACAATGTCCAAGATGTCATCCACAATCTGGAAGGCAAGCCCGATGGAGCGGCCATAGTTGCGGATGATTTCCATATCACTCTCGCTTGCGTCTGCAAGCATCGCACCCACCAAGAGCGAAGCTTCGATAAGAGCAGCAGTCTTGTGGTAGTGAATGTAATCGACAATTTCTAAATCGACAGTCTTGCCTTCGCATTCGATGTCGGTCATTTCGCCACCGATCATGCCGTATGTGCCGAGCAAGTGAGCAAGAAGTTCAATCGCCTTTGCGTTACCCGTCTTGCCCATCATTTCGAAGGCGTGGATGCACAGAGCGTCGCCTGCCATCACTGCGGTAGCTTCACCAAACTTCTTGTGGCTCGTGAGCTTACCACGGCGGTAATCATCGTTATCGACGCACGGTAGGTCATCGTGAATAAGGCTGAACGTGTGGAGCATTTCGAGAGCGCTCGTCGCAAGCCAAATCTTATCGCCCTTGCCGCCAAACATGTCGAACGTGGCCTTAGCAAGTCCCGGACGCAAGCGTTTGCCACCTGCGAACATGGAATAGCGCATAGCCTCGTGCAAACGGCACGGACGGTCCTTTACTGGGGGGAGATGTTCATCAAACTTCGCCTCGGCATCTTTTGCAATGCGGGCGAGATATTCCTGAGCAATTTTTGCTTCTGATTCAATAGACTGCATGTATACAAAGATACTTAATTCGGGGCTCACTTAAAAGGGCTTTACTATCAAAACTAGAGTTTTAAATCTTTAATTTAAGAAGTTTAGCATGCGGGCGGGGCCCCAGCTCGGAGTGGATGCTTTCAGCATCAGCAATTACGGCTCAGCTATGTTTGCACAAGTGCAACCGCAGCATTCGCCTTTGATAACGCCTGCAATAGTCTACAAGGCGAAGCAAGCAGAAAACATTATGTTTTCTATTTGTGAGCCGAAGAACTGACGCTGTAAGCGTCAACCAGTCGTTCGCGACACTCGTTTTGCACGCTACTGCGAAGAAAATACCTTGGCCGACGCTTTTTTCTCTAAACGACATCCCTATACATTATAAAATGAAAAAATCCCGCTTATTACCAAGCGGGCTGATAATTTAGTTTGTTTGTAAATAAGCGGCTTATTTTTCTAATATTGCTGGATTTAAATCTTAGAAAAGCGCGCCGTAGAGCACGATATCGTCCAAATAGAATTCGGATCCGTTGCGGACGAAGAAATGCAACTGGCGAACATCGTCCTTAAGCGAGTTCCATGTGAAATAGCAGTTCTTATTATCCTGAGAATTATAGCACAGATCACCTGACTTAATGACATATCGCGTCCATTTCTGCGAATTCAGATCCGTCCATTCAGAAGCGGCTTTGAGCGAAACCCCTTTCACTTCCGATTCCTTATCCCAGTTTTCAAGCGACACGCGAATCTGTCCGGACCCCTTCGCATAGAACGCAATGGAATCAAGCGATGAGAAATTCCAGCCTTCAGAACGAAGCAACGTACCCGTTACAACCCAGGCATAAATGTTGTTCGTCCCAATCAAATTGTACTTGCCATGGAATACCTTTGACTTGCGGTCCTTATCAGTTTCAAAAGCCTTAGACAAGACTTTGGAACCAATGGAATCCACGCTAAAGTACCAACCTGCCGTATCGCCTTCAAAATTCTGCAATACAATCGACGGGTAGTCAAAATCAGCGGAGCCTGCAGAAGGTTCAATTTCCTTGGTCACGTACAAATTCATCTTTTCATCAACAACATAGATTTCAAGAGTGTCGTTCGACGGAAGCATCGGGAGCGAGAACACGCCTTCTTCATTGGTCTTCGTCATAACATCGAGACCGTAGACACCCACCCACGCATACTTATCGCCAGCATGAAGCGTTACACGGCTCATGTAGTTCGACGTTTCTTGCAACCTGACCGTATCGAGAGCAGCAATCTGCTTTGCAGAAAGCACCTTGGAATAAGCAGCCCCCGACTGGATAACCGTCAAGCGGTATTCGCCATTTTTCAAGGAATCAATCGCAAACACACCGTCCTTATCGGCATAAGCATCCGCATTGGCAACAGCATTGTTTACGCGCAAAGAATCTACGCGGGCATCGGACTTGCGGATAGCCAAAGACGCATACGAAGCGGGCTTGCCATCGACAACGGCAACAAATGTAACCTTGCCTTCGTACGGATCCGGCAACAAGTCGATAACTTCAGATTCATTCGGATTAAGCTTTACAGACAAACTTCTATAAACAACATTATTGTCACCGCGCAAGAAATACACTTGCAACGAATCGTTCGACGGCACCTGAGACAACTGGAAGCGACCCAAGGAATCCGAACGCACTAGCACGTCCATACCGCGCACACCGACCCAGACAAAATCACAGCTATTAGGAACATCGGCATAACCACCGAGAGTCGCCATGGGTTCAAGCTTCACGGAATCAAGGTTTGCACTATCATCCGGGGAATAAAGGCCTGTAAAAGCAGAACCACCATGCACAATAGTCAAGCGGTAATCACCATCTGGCTTCTCAAACGAGAAGTATCCGTTAGCATCGGCATAGAAGTCCGCATTCACAAGTGCGTTCGTTGCGCTGTCAACGGACGTCGTATGATCAACACTTCTAATAGCAACTCTTGCGTACGAAGCTACAGCGCCATTGCCCATATAGGCAAAACCGTTCGTCGTTTCGCTGCCGGGGCCTCCAGCAACGTGATCCGAACAGCTCCATAGCATGAGAGCTGAAATTATGCAGGCAAGCCGTTTCATTTTGACTTCTCCTGCAATTTTTTAGTAAAAGCAAGCGGGAACAGCTGAACATTCAGCTGGAATACCGTATCGTCGCCGGTTCCTTCCTGTGACAAGCGAAGCAAGTCAGAGCGGAACTCCTTAATCTTTTCACGGATGAGCTGGATATCGTTCATGTTGAACGTCATCGTCACAGTGCTAATATCGCGAAGAGGAGGCGCATGACGTTCTAGCGATTCACCGCCAAGGCGAATCGTCTCCTTTTGGAATGTCCGAACTGCTTCGGACCTCCAGTTACCACCTGTACTCACAAACGTATCATTCACTTTCCAGTACCCATCCTTTCCCTCAGAGATCATGTTCAGGTCGTGGAGGAGCTTGATAGCCTCCTTGGCTTGCTCCACCGTGATTGCCGGCGAACAAGACTCCGCGAGCCCTTCATAATCATCTTTAAAATTACAAATACCGATTACAGAACGGATAGCGTTATAGTACCAATGACGGTAAAATTCAAGTTCTTTTTTGGCAAGACGCTTTAAAGGAATACCCTTCAAGGCCTGCATCTTCTCATAGTGGTTCAGGGCTTCCTGATCGCTCTTGGCGCGTCCAAAATAGACCAGTTCCGACCAATAGGCGGTTTCCTTTTCGTCAAGCTCAAAAAATTCAGCCATGGGCTTGATAAAGTTGACCGCAAGGTGGATCTTGCCCTGCGAAATTCGGAGGAGGTTTCCTGGATCAGCACCGAGTTTCATAGCCATGTATCGCCAGGATATAACCGTCTTGCGCTTTTTAAAATCTTCAAAAGCGTCTCTAATCCATTCGCGATAATCGGTATATTCAAAAATTGGTTTCACAGAAAGTCCTCACGTCAAACAGCACCTCGCGCTATCCCAAGACAACTTCCCTTTCCTCATCCAACACAAGACAGTACGGGTGGTTTGAAGTAGTATAAAGATATCTTTATACCCATCAATAGGTTAGTGCACAGCCCTATCGTTCGTTGTGGAATTTTACAACGGAAGTCGAACCAGCAGAGCAGGTCGCTATCCAAGAACATTCTTGCAAATCGGCAAAGCGAGTGTCGCTGCAGCGGCCATCAAAGGCTAGAGCGCCGTTTTCGTCAAAGTAGTAAGCGACTTCGTAAGTGATTTCAACAAGCTTGGACTTTATCACCTCTGGAGCACTCATCACTTTCGACGTGATGTCAATCACACAGTTGTCTTTCAATTCCGAAGCTTCGGCAGCCGAATCAAGCGAATTCCAATGAATCTGAATTTGCTTGAAATCTTCCACTTCAGGGTGCTTGGAACAAGACACGAGCAAAGTAACCAAAACCGCAAGAAGAAGCCAACCGCGCATTTCAGATTCCTTAATGACTACGTCTGAACGTTGCCACGGTAACACGGTTACGGCCGCTTTCCTTCGAAGAATACAACGCCTTGTCGGCACGAGCAATGAAGGACTTCGGATCTTCGCCCGGTACCATTTCGGTCACACCAAAGGAGCAGGTCACCTGCTGCTGCTTGATAAGCGTCGTTGTTTCAATCGCCTTGCGGAGCTTTTCTGCAAGGAACGCCGCGTTCTGGATACTCGTCTCATCACTCAAGATCACGAACTCTTCGCCGCCCCAGCGCACAAGGGAATCCGTATTGCGAATCATGCTCTGCACAAGCTTTGCAAGGTTCACAAGAACTTCGTCGCCAACGAGATGGCCGTATGTATCGTTCACTTCCTTGAAGTGGTCGATGTCGAAAATCATGAACGACACCGGGAGGCCTGTCCTATTGAGTTTTTCCTGTTCGCGGAGGAGAACACCGCTAAAGCCAGCACGGTTGAGGCACCCGGTAAGCGGGTCTTCCTTACTGGACTTCTCGTACTCGCTCTTCTCGATTTCGAGAGCACGGAGGTTCTTCTTGAGTTCTTCCTGCTTCTTCTTGTTAATCGCGCGTTCACGACTGTAATCGAAGAACCTGATAATCAAGATGATAAGGAATGTGACAAACCATAAAGCGACAAGCGTCGTCACGAGGTCCACTTGCGAAATTTTTTTACCCTTGAAGCGAAGCCTATTGATTTCCATGCCGCCATAACCAAGCGGAGCGTTTGTGCCGGTCTGGATTTCAATAAGCGGAATGTTCGAAAGATCAACGCGCGCCTTGTGAACGTTGATTTCGTTCTGGGCCACCCACCAGCCAGCCACGCGGAATTCCTGCGGGACAAACACGGCCGGATACGGCTCCCTGGTCGGGGTAAATTCAATCTCGTTAAACTTGAGGGAGGTCTCGTCGTTCTTGCGATAAAGCGCCTTATCGTAACCGCGCATGTAAAGACGGACGGAGCCCTCGTTACGCGGTTTGAGCCACACAAAAAGACTGTCGTAGTTCGAAAGGTCTAACCCTTGGAACTTGCCATCGCCAAGATAAATCTTGATCCCGACATACGGGTAGGCGTATCCCTCGCGAAGTTCGTACTCAATAACAACAGAGCTATCGGTACGGGTCATCGTAATTGCAGAAGTACCTCCATCCACGGAGTCCGCACTTGCAACCACATAGGGATATTCGCCAAGATTAATGTCTAAAATGTCATCAAGGAAATGCCGATATGCAAACATGGCTACGGCGGTCACCACCAATAGCACAACAATCAGGAAATTCATCCTGAAAAGGGCATACACATTTCTCATAACTTTTGAAGACATAATCACATATCCATTTTAGGCCATGACATTCTAAATATACAAAAAAGGACGTTCATCGCTAAGAAATTATCTCGAAAGCCATCGTCCAAGGCGAGCGATTACGGGCCTTAGAGTGTTCGCCAGCTCTTCTTGGGAATGTGTATCGGGGTGTCCATGCAAACCGACATTCGATGTAAAGACGTGTTTATATTCGAGGTCCTTGTGTCCGGCAGCGATTTCGCTATCGTAAATCTCTTTAATCGTGGGACCAAGGTCATCGTTCGGCCAAACTTTCGTCGAAATAAGCAGGAATTTCACACCAGGGTGAGACTTACGGAGCTTTTCGAGCAGTTTTACGTACGCCTTTTTGAATTTTCCTTTATCCGCATACGGAGGATTGCCCTGAAAATCGTTAATTCCTTCAAAAATCACGACAACCTGCGGGTGGAATTTTTCAAAATCCCAGCGTTCTGGCTTCGAATATGAGGTTACCGAGCCCATGACCGTGTAATCATAGAGGCGTTCCATGGTCCAATCGGGCACGATATTGTCGTAGTTGCGCACAAGACCGCGCCCACTGAAGGCATTCACCTGGTAGTCGGCATTGAAACCGCTAGCAAGGAGGTATGCATAACTTTTGGAGGCATTCGTCTTATCGAACTCGGGAGCGTCTTCAGCAGAAGAACCTTCGCAACCATAACCCGCGGTAAAGGAATCGCCGATGAACTCGATGCGGCGTTGGGAAGGCTTGGGGGCTTCGCCAAACTCGCCATCAACGGAAATGCCGTAGAACTTGATTTCGGGAACGCCACTTTCGCTAATCTTGATGAAGCGGTACTTGTGGAAGGCGCCATCGTCCTGAACCTTGATTGCACGTTCTTCCTTGGCATCGACTTCGAACTGGTCAATTTGCTTGCCGTCGCGGTCAAGGCGCCAGCGGGAACGGCCTTCGACTGTAAATGTAATTTTCGAGGCTTTGGCATTAAATGTAATGGATGCAGCAGGCGCACTGGCGCGGCTCACGCCGTTATCATGGGCCCAGCGGCCGTTAAACAGCAAATTTTGCATAGAAGAAGACGCTCCGAAAGAGTACGCGACAAGGGCACTCAGCAAAAGGAATATGCGAAGAAGATTCATTGAGGGAATGATAGTATTTTTTGAGTTACTAGTTACTAGTCAATAGTTACTAACAGTGTCATTCTGAGCGCAACGAAGTGGAGTCGAAGAATCTAGTTAAGTTGGCCGACGCTTTTATATGCAACAAAAAGACCCCGCAACGGTGTGCGGGGTGACACAGGAAAAATCAGGAACACAGCACTGAAGCCAAAAATCGTCTTAATCCACCCTACTGACAGACTGTAACCGAATAGAATTTAAATCAGGGCCATACGAGGGCGGATTAAAACTATAAATTACACTCACTTTAGCTCGATCACTTTTTGCAGAAACAAGCTGCGACGCCATAACTGCCACACCAAACATATTTGCAGAACCACCCACCGGAGACAAAACTAAACGTAATTCATGATTTGGATGATTATAATCTAAACCGCTAGGTTGATTCTGTATTGGATAATATGTGATCATTTTTGTTGTATGAAATTTACCGCAATTAGCAGAAGTACCTAACCAAAAAATAATAGTTCCATCTGGCTGACTAGCTAATCTACACACATAGCCAGTTTGTTCACACATATCCGTCGGCACATAAATTCCTGATGCAAGCGTTGCACCTGAGGTATTGCAGCGATCATTATCATCGTACTTTGGTTCATCAGCTTGAGCAATTGTTAAACCAATAGCAATTGTTACTAGTAGTAGATTTTTTTTCATTTTAACCTCTTTTCTTAAAAAGGGCACCCTGTCACAAATTTTAGATTTACTTCTTCCGCATTCGGAACTCTTGAAAAATTAAAGGTTCCGTCATATTGAACCATACACGAAAAAGTAACATTACAATTCATTGACTTGATATTACAGAACGCTTTATACGCCCCATACTTGCTATATATAAAATATTCACCATCTATATTTCTTTCAAAATCCACTGGATTACCTATATATTTCCGACCAGCAATTTCATTATTTTTCAAACAAAAGGTACCAAGGAAATCTAAATTATCTAGTTTAAGATTTTCGCATACAGAATATCTATCAGAATTCATTTCCAAAATCCATATAGAGTCTCTTACATTTTCAGTTGTACTATCAAAATAAAGAAATAAGTCATATGGTGAGGGATTGTTTTCATCCATAGGGGCAATGCTGAAATATATACTCCCGTTTTTTCCACAACGAACAGAATCCGAATCAAAAGACATTCCGTTGATTGAACAATCTCTATTCACAACAATTTCGTGTTCATAGGGATTATACGAATCATTGCATGCACAAAAAACAAATGCGGCTAACATGATTACTATAAACTTTTTCATTTTTTTCTCCTTACATCCAAGAGGATTGGAGCCAAAACATCATAAGACAAATGTTCAACCTTATCTATCGCATAGCCCCAACCTTGCTGATTATCATCATTACTTTCAAGAACAACTTTAAGAGTCTTCGTTTTTACACCAATAGTCTTCCCCGCAAGTTCCGAACCAGTATACGCACCTATCAATTGCCCCGAACCATCATAAAGATAAATCCAATCATTCGGAGCTACAAAAGTCCTACTATCAAATGTAACATAATTTTCCAAAAAATTCCCTAATTCATGAACACAGGAACTAGTCTTATTTTTTAAATAAGGATGTTCATCTTCAAAACAAACGGGTTCTTCTAATTTGAAATCGCTAACAATAGACGCCACTTGTGCAAAACCATCCGTACTATTCCCAACTTTAACTTTATATCCTTCAACAACAACTTGCCATTCGCCAGTCTCAATATCAGCACCAGAAAATTCTCCTTCAACATCAACGACTTCGACATTATTGAGATGGTCAAAGCATGAACGAAAAACATTCGAATCTAGGCATTCCAAATGTTTCTTTTGATAAGCCCCCTTTTCCGCCTCATCAAGCGTTATCATTTCATAACCGGATGTTCTAGCCAGTAACCCTCTGGCACCAACGAATTTACCATTTTCATCCATATATGCTGTTGAAAGAGAATCTAACTTCCATGGATAATAACGTATACCAGACGGGGACACAAGATACATATCCAAATCATTGACTAATTTTGATTTGGTAAAATTTTCTACAGAAACATCTTCAACTGAAGGGACAGCATCATCCCAAACCAAGGTAATCCTCACTTTTTTTACCCCAGCACCAGCAGGAATACTAAACGTCCACTTTTTAACCATTCCATTGTATATTTCAAATTCACGGAACCTCTCAAATTTTTGATTTGCAGCATCATAACCGTCAATAATATCCAAAGCACCTTTCGCATTCACACTACCCCAACCTGTTACAAAATCAGGACCTTGTCCGTATGATACTCTCACTTTTTTTCCTTCCATAATTTCAACCCCATCCAAAACTCTATGTTTGCCTTTCATATCTGTAGCCGAATGTATAAGTATAGCCTTTGTTGTCGAATTTCTCATTGATTGTTCTTCTAAAGGCAACCCCGTTCTCTCTCTAAATTTCTGATACATCAAAGCAACAACCCCAGTTACAATTGGAGCCGACAACGATGTTCCACACATAAAATCATAATCATAACTTTCTATCCTTCCTTTGCCAATAGTCGTTGCTACAACAAAACTATATCGTGTACCATGCGCCACAACATCTGGTTTTATACGACCATCCCATGTAGGCCCCAGCCCTGAAAAACTAGCCACAATATCCTCAGCTCTAGCATCGATAGCACCAACAACAATGGCGTTTTTAAATGGACCCAATATGGAATGAAAACCTCTCATCGTATCATAATATTGAACGTCTCCATTATTTCCTGCAGCCATAACAAAAGTTTTAGTTAAAAAGTCACCACCTTCAGAAAACAGCTTCCAATTTCTAAAAATATTTTCATCTATCTTTCTAAAATTTTTCCCATAATAAATCGCTTTCCTCATCTTCTCCTTTTGGTCTTTTTCATCAAAAAAACAACATATATCATCATTTTCAACCAAAGCTGTAGAATGATTTACCACATGCCCTGACTGACGGTTAAACACACCACCCAATGAATAAAATTGCACCTTAGGAGCAATTCCTCTCAATCGAGAATTTGGCGCCCCACTTCCATTTCCACCAATAGCACCCGCCACTCTTGTTCCATGATCCGCCCGACCTACGGTAGTGTTATCATAATCATATTTTTGATTTTCTTTACTATACCATGGAGATTTTCTAGGAAAATATTCTTTTTTTTCAACATCATATTCTTGAAAGGCTAAATTTTCAAAATCCACCCCAGTATCATAAACGCCAACAACCACTCCCTCTCCTGTATACAACTCTCCTTTTAACCACGTTGTTGTTTTTACAGTTTCTTTCATCCCCGCCACCCATGCCGGACTACTTTGTAAATAATTCAAACCCATTGAACGATAAATCTGACCATTGTAAAAATCAACATCACTAAAATAATATACTTTATCTTCAGAGCACGAAGCAAAAGGCGCCCCCACCTTCTCCGTTGCCAAATCCTTCACATTGTGATTTCGCGATAGACATTGCACAGAATCCCTTGGAACCGTAGCCAAAACAATTTGACGGTCAATCAACGCGTCTGCACCTCCGCACGATGTTACGATATCCTTGCATGTAAACATACCCACATCAGGCCAACACATCACTTCTAGCCTATACGAGAGTTTTTCTTCTACTATTTCCTCACATGAACCATCCTCTTGGCAAACACGTTTTTTCCCATACAAATCATCGTCTCCCAAAATCAAAGAAAGAGATGTCGTGTCATCTACAGAAAATGCGTTATAAAATCCAGACAATTGCAGTTGAAGCGTTTTTACTCTAACCGGAACAGAAGCCCTGCTAAACAAGAGCGTTCGCCCTAGATAAGTAGATACTTCAACAACATCGACACCCTTTGCTTTTAAAGAATCCTTTTCACTCTTCGTAAATACGGAATCTTTCAGAATCCAAAAACGGCCTTGAGGTACAACCTCATCTTCACTGCCTTTGAATTTTTCAATCACATGATGCTTATTACGGCTACTCCAGACAACGTTGCCGGTTCCACTAGATCCATCAAGCGGATTGTATCCCCAAAGAATGTTATTTTTATCATCATAAACTGCCATGAAGTAACTCTTTTCCTTAACAGCAGCATTTTTCTGATACGAATAATCCCTGCTACAATCCCAAGCCTTCCAATCTTCACGATGCAAACGAAAATGCAGTTTAACCGATTTGCCGGGACGCAACTCGCCCTTCGTTTTCAAATTCACTACAGTATATTTCCCTGCGGATACAATCATTGTATCCACCTTAAATGAGTTTGATGCGTAATCAACAGAAGCACGAAGCATTGAATCCCGACCATAGTTTCCCGTTTTCACGCCACTGCAGCTAGGTTTGTTCGCGTTCTTTTCGCAATACTGGATATTTGTGTTTTCTGCGAAATACTGGATTACGGGATTTGATATGGTCTTTGTCGAAATATTGGCAAGAGTCACCCTATACTCTACCCAATTCCATTCCGTTCTATGGCGTTCACTTTGAAAGTCAACAAGCAAAGAATCACTAGCCATCATCATTGAAGGCAAAAATACTACAAAAGCAATTATTTTAACAAGTAATTTCAGTCCACTCATTTCAATATTTTTCATACAAAGCATTACATTATAAATTACAATATAACTAACTTTATATACAAAATAAAGCTAAGTTTTTTTTTACAAACTAAATAAATTCTAATATATAAAAAAACGTAAAAAGCCCCCACATACAACGGAATGTTGCTGGAAGCATTATAAAGGAAACGCCGGCACTAGGGCCGGCATGACAACGCTAAAACAACTTGTCGCGGGATTCTTACGCTTGCGATGTCGCGGCTTTCTTGCTCAGGACCTTGATTTCTTGAATAAAGGAAAGGTCGAGCGAGAACTTTTCTTCCTTGCCACTTTCCTGAATTTCGACCATCGAGGGAGACTTCGCCAAATGGAGCGCATGCACGTAGAACATCTTTTCTTCGAGCTTTGCGTTTCGCTTGGTCTTGTCCATGATTTTTGCAGCAAGCGGAGTGCCCACCGTCTTTGCATAGCGCAAGACCTTCACAAGATCAAACGTGCTCAACTTCTGATAAACGCTACCGTACTTGGTAGAATCCATCGTCGCCTGGGCAGATGCTTCGTCAGCTTCGTCGCGCAAGTCATAGTCGATTTTCTTGGATTCCGGCCATGCAATGGCGAACTCGGCTTTCCATTCTTCTTGCGCAGCCGGCGTGCGGTTTTCGCTCGATTCGCCTGCGCACGGGAAGAATCCGTAGTTTTCGAGAATTTCGAGCGCACGGGGTTCCCTTTCCGGATTTAGAACAAAGCCGTATCCCGGAATGTATTCCTCGGTGCATTCCATGAACTGCGGGAAGCGTGAAAGTTCGGCAAGCACTTCGGCACTTTCGACCTTGAGGAGTCGAGCCGTGCGCACCTTGGCGCCATAGAACGAGGCATTCCATTCGGCAAGCGTCGAAGAAACGTTCTCAGGCGGCTTGAGCCAGTTGCGGAGATTTTCCACTTCGGATTCCGGGAAGCCACACTTGAGGCCAGCCACATAAGTTTCCTTTTCGAGCGTAAAGCAAAGGAACGTCTCGTCGTTCTTGACTTTTGCAAGGCATGCGAGAGAGTAAAGCACACGCGGAGCCATGCCGGTCGAAACGACCAAGTCAAAGTTCGGGAGTGCCGTGAGGTTCGCTTCGGGAATGGACGCGATAGACGTATCGAGCCAATCCTTGCCCGACTTGCTCAGAACTACGGAAGTAATCTTGCCCTGCGCCATGCGGAAATCGACAAGTCCCAGAATCCAAAGTTCACAAAGCGGACGCGGCATGAATTCCCAAGGCAACACCTTGTTCTTTTCCTGAATGCGGTAAGATGGATCCATCACCCAGAAGAGGAGAGCGGCGTCAGCAGCGGAGAGGCCTTCGCCCAAGCCAGTCAGCAAATGAGCGCAAAGGTCACGATCCCCGTGGAAGCGTTCCTTGATCCACCAAGAAATTACATCTTGATGCAAGCGGAAACCGTTCTTATGAATAAAATCAATGGCAGTCGCCGACGGAAGCAAGAAGGAGTTTTCGCGTTCAAGCCAACCGTTCTGCACGAGGAAACTAAAGATAAGCGAAATTTCGTGTTCGCAAGCCTTTTCGGAAACATGGCGAGACGATGTAAACGCTTCGGCGCAAATCTGGCGGCCACGGCGATGGAGCGTTCCGTTTGCATTGATGCGGAGTTGCTTTTTCTTGGCGTTTGCAAGCACAATGCAAATATGCCAATCCAAAAGGTTCTGGAAAGAAATCAACGGAGAAACCGTATCAATCTCGCCTTCCGGCTTAACATCAAAGCAACCGACAAAATCCGTAAAGCCCGCGTATATAGGAGTCCCGCCCACAAAAGAACGGTAAAGGACGAATTCACGGCACATCGTAAGGAGGAACGTCTGGAGTTCGCGATTTTTGCTTACAGGGACCGTGAGGCGAAGTTCGTTAAATGCAAGTCCTCTGGACCCGCTATTGTAAATCAAATTCAGGCAGCGGCGCTGCCACATTTCCATCTTGGAAAACAGTTCCGCCACACGTTCCTTGTTGGAATAAAAAGACAGTGTTTCGGACTGGATGAGAGCGTTGTTTAAAAGTCCTTTTTTGCCGAACGCCTTAGCATGGGCGTTGCGAAGCAAGGGCTTGGACATACCATCAAAAAAAGCGTTTAAATCAAACATTATGCACCTTAAAACAGGATGCCAAATATAATAAAAATCACGCGGTTAGTTAAGGGGCTACACACGTGAACAGGTGTTGGGTAGTAGGAAGTAGGCGGTAGGAAGTAGGAAGGGAATACTAGGTATGAGGTCGGGCTCCGCCCTTTGGGGTCGCTACGCTTTGAGGGTATAGGTAAAAAAAAGGAAATGCCGCAACAAGTGCGGCATGACAATTCACTAAATCCTTCGACTTCGCTCAGGATGACACGTTGCAAAGCACTTCACTTCGGCGGGCTCAGTGAACTTGAAGCGACCCGGAACAAGTCCGGGGTGACAACGTTAGATTTACTTCACAAAGCGTTCGATGTCGGAGACGGAGCCAGCGATGCGCTGCTTGAAGTTCCAAATGCGGGAGAAGGTCTTGCCGTAGCGTTCGAGGATAACGCGATTATCCAAGATGAGGACCTTTCCGGAATCGGAATCAGAACGCAAAAGGCGACCCAAGCCCTGACGGAGTTCAATATAGGCTTCTGGGATAAAGTAATCCTTGAAGAAGTTCTTGTTTGCAGCCTTCATCTCATTCGTGATGCCAGCGACAAGCGGATCTGTCGGGTTCGGGAACGGGAGCTTCGTAATAACGAGCAACTTGAGCGCATCGCCCGGGAAGTCCACACCTTCCCAAAGGCTTTGGCAACCCAAGAGGCAGGCGCCGCGTTCCTTGCGGAACATAGCCACGAGTCCGTCAAGCGAGCCATCGACATGCTGGCAGAGCAAAAGCTTGTTGCGTTCGGCAAATGCCGGAGCAAGTGCAGCCTGCGCCTTCATCATCGTAGCGACACTTGTGAAGAGCACCATCGTATTTTCTTCAATCGACGGGAGCACTTTCAAAAGCGTATCGTTCAAGGCATCGCCAAATTCCTGAGCCGAAGGTTTCGGGAGGAACTTAGCCACCATCACGGAGCGGCGTTCGTTCACATCGGACTGTTCAGTATAAACTCTCACAAACGGCTGTTTGCTCAAGCGCAAATTGTCCATGCCCATTTTTTGCAAGAAATACGTGAGATCGGCCTGCACAGAAAGCGTCGCCGAAGTAAACGTCGCAGACTTGATCCACGGATAGAACTTTTCTCTCCAGATGCTACCAGAATGGAGCGGAACTGCATGCAGCTTGATGGTATGCGGGTTGAACGGTTCTTCCATGTAGAAGACCCAATCACTGCGGCCCGCCTTTGTAACAAATTCAAAGTCCGAAATGAAATGGCCAATCTCGGTCATGCGGCCATCAAGGTCACTCACAACGCCCTTGAGGGAATCAATATTTGCAGCCGCCGCAACGAGCTTTTCAGCAAAGCCACGAGCATTAGCGTACTGTTCGAGGAACGTTGCCGGGTCAGCTTCGTATTCAGCGAGGATGCTATTCGTGTACGTAAAGCCACTGCGGCCATTTTTCTGCTTAGCAAGTTTCTTGCCAATCTTCATGAAGAAGCGGTGCAGAGCCTTTTCGGATTCGCCCAAAGCTTCGGAAAGCTTGTCGCAGAGTTCATGGAGTTCCGGCTGTTCTGCCGGGATTCGGCTTGCAATTTCTGCAATGAGGCCGTCGCCACCCGCTTTGGAAGGTTCGAGCGTTTTTGCAATATTTCTGAATCCGAAGAACGAAATCGTGCGGCCAAACACCTGGTTACTGATTTCTGGCAGGCGGTGCGCTTCGTCAAAAACAATGTGTTCGTACGACGGGAGCAACGCAAAATCGAGTTGCAAATCAGAAAGGAAAAGCGAATGGTTCACAAGCACCATGTTTGCATTCATGGCCTTGCGCTTTGCAATGAGTGCCGGGCAGTTTTCGTGACACGAGTGATTTTCGCCGTTGCAGCAAGAGGCACTGCACGAAAGCTTCGACCAAAGCACACGATTGCGGCTCTGGCTAAAGGAATTGCATTCGTTGATGTCACCCGTTTCAGTCGTCAAGACCCATGGGATAAGCGCCATGAAAGAATCGCGTTCTTCGGTGGAAAGGAGCGTTTGCGGATGCATCAGCAGTTCTTCGAACTTACGGAGGCAAAGGTAGTTGTCGCGGCCTTTCAAAATCGCCGGGCGAAGTTCGCCATTGTAAATCTTTGCAATCTGCGGGATAGACTGAGTCCAAAGCTGTTCCTGCAAAGTGCGCGTTGCGGTACTGATGAGCACACGCTCGCCGGTAATAGCCTTGTTTGCAGCCGTAATCAGGTAAGACAATGTCTTGCCGGAACCGGTCGGAGCTTCGAGCACGCAGAGACCGCCCTTGTACATATTGCGTTCCATGACCGAGGCAAAATCCTGCTGGTTGTGGCGCGGCTTGTAATTATCAACGACAAACGAAATAAATCCGCCTTCCTTGAAAAATTCACTCACACGCGGAGCCCTAGACTTAGGCAAAGCTTCTGGAGCGGGGGCTATAGGCAACTTGTACTTCGGAGCGGCAAGCGTTTCGACATTCGATGTGAAAAGCGTCTCGTAGCCGGAGCCCTTAGCAACTTTAGAAAGAGCATCATAAATCCACGGGTCCATTGTAGAAATCTTTTCGAGAGCCTTCACGAACAAGCGTCCGCAAGCATCAGCATCAGGCAAGGCACGATGAGCACGGCTACGTTCAATATCGAGTTCCTGTACAAGTGTATCGAGACGATGGTTCGGAACATCCTGGAACGCAATGCGCGAAAGCGTGAGCGAATCCCAGAACACATGGGAATCATAAGAAATACCGACCTTGGTAAACGCCTGCTTGAGGAACTTGGAATCGAAAAGGGCATTGTGTGCAACAATCGGGAGATCACCGATAAACGAGCAAATCTGCCCAGCAACTGTTGCAAAATCCGGAGCACTTTCCAAGTCAGCCTTGTTAATGCCAGTCAGCGTCTCAATAAAGGGACGAAGTTCAGCAGAAGACGGTTTCACCAGAAAATCGAGATTTTCCTTCGGTTCGCCATTTTCAAAGCGAACTAGAGCCACCTCGATGATTTCGTCTTTCTCGAAATCAAGACCGGTTGTTTCCAAGTCAAGCGCCACAAATGCGGGAATTTTTTCCATCTTCATCCATCCTTTAAGGCAATGCCGGCAAGTTCGGCATCAGTTGTTCTAAATCGTTTGGACCACTTTTGATTTTCAAAGTATCAATCGGGGAACGCCATGCAGAGCCAAAACTAAAGGGATTTAGAGAACCACCATTCGGAAGTCCGGTCCCTTTATCTGCATAATAATAGTCAATAATGTAACCACCTTCAACAAGGTCATTAAACGCAAACGCCCCGTAAGAAGAGCACTTCGCATATTCAAACTTACCGGTTTCCACAGACTTGAGACGAACTATAGCGCCCGCCTTTGCGCCAGGAATTTTACCCACCATCGAAGCCAACTTCAATTTGGAAATCGTCTCGAACGTGAGCTTATTTTCGTACTTTGTCGTAATCACGGTATCACGGACACCATTGCTATCGGCCTTTGCCAAAGTCGTATCGGCATAGCCACGCAGCAAGCTGAACTTGGAATCAGTCGGCCACGGAGTATCGCGCTTTACAAGGTAGCGGACTGGGTCTAGCTTTTTCGCAGAAACTTGCGCCGTATCTTTATTTTCGACAATAAAGAACATGTCTTTCAAGGAATCGAGAACAGGCTTGTTATAAATTACGACCAAGGAATCATGCGGGAACGCATTTTTCGACTTACCCGTCACCTGCACCGTCTGGATTTTTGGAGCGAGCGTATCGGCCTCCATTTCTTTCCATTCAATTTCGGCATAGTTCCTTGCGGTATCTAAAGCACGGGAAAGCGAATCCTTTCCGGTACGGCAAATAAACTTGTACAAGACTTCGTCTTTCGGTTTTGGATCAAAGTAAAAACGCGGAGCGTTCAATGTCCCGAGATACACAAGTCGCGGGTAAAGCGTATCGCCATCCGGCGAAGCAAGATAGCAGTTAGAAGTATCCGCAAAAGCAGAGTCAAAATAGACGCGGCGCGTAAAGTTCGCTTCCAGTACGTTTGCAAAAGGCTGCGTGACATTGTCCATTTCCATCAGCGAAGTGTCTTGGTCCGCAAGCGCAATCCAAAGCGTGTCCTGCGTTGTTTCATTCAATAGCAAATCCGAAATCCAGACACCAGCAAGTTCCGACGACGGTTCAATCCTGTGGTTGCCATTCCCATCGACAAATGCGACAACGCGATAACGCCCAGCCTTAAGCCCTGTAAACGTGAAGTTTCCAATGCTATCAGCCGCCGTGATATAAAGCGGTTCTTCTTTTGTAAGCATCGGGAGCGAATCCAGCACATGCGTAGTCGTATCGCGATACTTTTCAAGATAGCGCTTGGATTCACGTTCAGGACCCATCAAATAAAGGCCCACGCTCGGGTACGATCTTTTGCGCACAAGGGAATCGCTCACCATCACACGACCGGAAAGCGTCAAAGAGTCAATCGTAGCACCCGTCGAGAATACGACCTGGAACGGCTTTGCCAGCGCATTACCGCGTAAATCCTTGATGCCACCAGCGAACGTAACGGTATAAGTCGTTCCCGTATCAAGTTCGGCACGCGAATAAACTTCGAGCATCTTGCCGTGAACTTCGTAACGCAACTTCTTTTCAATCGGAGGCGAAATGGAAATAGCACCACGCGGAATCGAGGCGTTGATCCATTCATCGAATTCCAATTTCACATAAAGTTCATTCGGATGATTTGCAGTCTTTGGTGCAGGAGACACCGCCGCGACACGCGGCGGCAGCTTATCTTCGGGACCACCCGAAGGAGCCACTTGCGTAGCGCAAGCAGCTATCATCAGGCATGAGGCCAAAAAATATGCAACCTTCGAGAACTTCATTCTCACTTAATCAAATCAATAATCTTGCCAATGCGGGTGAATCGAACGCGGAACGGAATGCGCCACCAAGTCCATGGTTTGCCGAGGGCAAACTTTCCATCATCGTTTTCGAACGAGAAGTAAATGACAAAAGCCTTTGCACGGATGTTGCGCAACGAGACAAGTCCCCAATAACGGCTATCGGCGGAATTATCGCGGTTGTCGCCCATCATAAAGTACTGCGGGTACTTCACGACATAGCGATTAATCTTTTCGGAACCGAGGTACAAATTGCGCTGAATTTCGAAATGAGACTTTTCCACAACTTCGGTGGAATCCGTAGAATCCTGAGCCGGCACCGCCACATTCAAGCGCTTCACATTACCATCAAGATCCTGAAGGATGGAACCTTCAAAGGACACGTAACTCACAGGACGAGTAAAACCGCGATTCAAATCAGGATCGTGCGAATCAATCATCGGCAAAAAGCCAATCTTCGCCAGTTCCCTGAAATAGTTGAACGGCATCGCGCCAGACAACGTATCGCCAAGCGTAAGTCGCTGTTGAATTATAGTCTGGTTTCTCGAAAGCATCGCATTCAGCAAGAGAGCGCGATCATTTTCGACCGGAAATCTAAAATCCTTGAACACGTAATTGTTGTTTTCGCGGCCATTGAGCAAAAGCGAAAGCTCCAGACGTACAGAAGAATCCGGATTTTCCTGAGCCACGAGAGAACGCAACCACCAAAGTTTAATCATCGAAATAGAATCAACATACAGCGTATCGCCCGCAGAGGGCACTACAAATTCTTCGACTTCATCTCGCGGAGAAAGCGTGCGAACATTCGCCGTCCACTTTCCGAATGCCGGGAGAGAATCCTGACGCTTGCCATTCAAGAAAAGCTTGCCACCATGAACCGCCACTCTATCGCCACTCACCGCAACGCAACGCTTGATGTAGTCCTTCGGACCATCGGCATAATGCACCAAATGCGGCTGGCCTTTTTCGGGGGCGTGGTCCCAGTAGTAATTGCCCAGCATAAGCGCATTGAACAGATGCGTGTAACGCTTGGGGTTATTATCGGGATATTCCGGTTCGCCCGGATAACGGAAGATGACGACATCGCCGTGCTTGGGTTCTGCATATCCTGGGAAGTTCTGGTTCGAGAACGGAATCGGCGAGCCGTAAGTAAACTTGAGACCCAGCAAGAAGTCACCCGTCTTAAGCGAATCTTCCATGGAACCGCTCGGAATCTGGAACGCCTGGATGACGTACTGGATAACGATTAAAGCAAGAATGATCGGTACAACAACTTCACGTGTAAAAGATTTAAGAAACTTCTTTATGTTTTTTTTCGGAGATGTCTGTTCCATCAAAACTCCCAATTACAAACTCTTGACCGTTTTCACAAAATTACGGCTTACAGTAATCTGCGTCTTGTTCTTGTCGCGAAGCACAACGCAAAGGCGACCGCTTTCAGTCTTTCGAATTTCGGAAATGTAGTCTATTGCCACCAAATGAGCACGATGAACACGAACGAACTGGCGCGGGTCAAGCCGCTTTTCCAATTCCACAAGCGTAAGGTCTATAATGTACTGCGATGTGGTCGTGTAAGCCGTCGTGTACTTTTCTTCGCTCTGGAAACGAATGACCTCATCCATATTCACAAGCAAAATGCGGTCGGGCTGTTTGACCTGCAATCGCTGCATGTAAAAGCCGCTCGCGTTCATCATTTCTTTGAACTTGTCCCACGAGAAATCCGCCGGAACGCCCTGCCCGACTTGTTGCGGCATGCGCTTGCGAAGCTTCGCCATCGTCGCCTGCAATCGCTCGGGATCAATTGGCTTCAAAAGGTAATCTACAACATTCTCTTCGTAAGCACGGAGTGCGAAGTTATCGTAGGCCGTCGTAAACACGATGAGCGGAATATCGTCTTCGTTCAGCGATTTCAGAACTTCGAACGCATCCATGTCCGGCATCTGGATATCCAGAAATACGACATCCGGGTCGAGTTCATGAATCTTTTCAATCGTCTGCGTACCAGAAGAGGCTTCGCCTAAAATTTCAATTTCACCCGAATAAGCTTCGAGCAAGGAACGCATGCGCACGCGTGCTAGTGGTTCGTCATCGGCAATTAAGGCAGTAAACATATTATCCAACTCTTACTATTTAATTTTCTTATAAAAACGAATTAGCACGGCTTTCATGCCTTCGGCATCGCGATAGACATCGCCCAACTTCATAAAAGCCAAATTTCCAACCTTATCACGCTTAAAATCCCAACGGACCGAATTGTCCGAGAGACTCACCTTCACAATGCTATCGGCATACACGAATGTCCCACGAAGCGTATCAACACTTACGGAATCCTTCATGATAGATTCAACCACCATGACCTTGCCATCATTAAACAAGTCCATATTCACTACGCGCTGATTACAATTATCACAGGGCAGACGTCCCGAATAAAAACCAAAGACTTCCGCAGGAATTTCTATGGGCGGCAAATCAGGGAGCGGTTCCGACTTCTGTTCAGAACAACCCACAAATAGTCCACACATCATTGCAGCTAGCGCACAGGCATACTTCATGCATAATAATCTAAAAAATTTCGGACAAGACAAATGGAGGGCGGCTCTAAAAACCGGTCGAATAGACCACTCTAAAGCCTAGAGTCACTTTGGAACGAGCCGGATCAAGCTTTTCGCGTTCTTTGGGGTCAAGTGCGGTTACCTTGTCCGACCAGCCACCACCACGAACAACGCGATATTCGCCCTTTTCAGGACCTGTGTAATTGTCGCTTTGTTTTTTCGGATAAGCGTCATACCAGTCATTGACCCATTCAGCAACGTTACCGGCCATATCGTAAAGGCCAAAAGCGTTCGGCAACTTTTGAGCCACCATATCAGGACCAGCAGTTTGTCCGTAATACGCATACTTAGACGCGACATCTGTGTCCCAATAATAAGTTGTCGAAGTACCACCATGAGCCGCAACTTCCCATTCATTTTCTGTCGGGAGACGGATCGAAGCGGCAGAGTAATTTATTTTTAAATCCACCAGAATCGAATCACCGGCAATGGACTTGTAGACATAGGCCGTATCAAGGCCTGCAAGTTTTGAAAACGCATTGCAAAAGAGAGCGGCACGGAACCAGCTTACACTCGAAACGGCAATCGAATCTCCCGTCTTATACTGTTTCGGCCAGTCCCCCATTACAAATTCATAAACCTTTTGAGTCACTTCCGTCGTGGCCATAGAAAATGAATTTACGCCAAAAGAATTCACACCACGAGTAATTGTAGCCTTGGGAATTTTAGCCCACCCGAACATGCCCAAAATCGTGGGATCCACATGCAAAGAATCCTTACTCGAAGAGGAATTACTTACAACGCTAGACGAGTTGCCTTTATCAATAGGAGGTAAGGGAGTGCCTTCAACAGCATCACCGCTTGCCGTGCAAGCATCCAGTGCCAAAAGCGCCCCTAGCGATAATATCGCCATGAAAGCCATGCAAAACGGCATGAATGGTTTCAAACGCATAGTCACCCCCTCGTCAAAGATTAACGGACAACGCCGACGCGGTAAAGCTTCTGCTTTGTCTTGCCACTTTCGAACTTGACCTTCAAGCGAGCCGTATAAATATCCGAGCCCAAGTTGTGCAAGTCGAGATTAGCCTGATTCATGCCGGCAACGCCATCCGGAATGTCCGTCTTGAATACGCACAAACCAGTGATGTCATAAAGTTCAAGTCTTACCGTACGCGGCTTTGTGCCCAGTTCCATGCGAACTTTCGCTTCGCCACCGCGCACCGGATTCGGATAAATAAAGAATTCCGTAATTTCGTCCTTGGCCTTTACGTCATCGACATCGCCAAGCTTAGAAGCATCGAAGAATCCCGTGCGTTCGTTACCAGCAGCCGGGAGCGTCCAAGCAGCGGCGGCCTTTTCGGCACCATCGGCAGCCTTGTCCAGACGGAACGCGGTCACGCCCGTTCTGTGGAACGCGTAAAGTTCCGGGCCTTTGGAATTCTTAACAGCATCCGTCACAAAAATGCTCATCGGAACAGCCTGCTGCAACGAATCCGTCGATTCGTAACTGCCCGCCGCAATCGGGAAGCGGTCGGTAACGCGTTTGCCCTTGCCCGTATAAGCATAGACCAAGCCATTGCTCGACGGCACAAGAATTTCAGGAAGCTTATCGCCCGTTACATCAACAATCAACGGATCGCTGTGGAATCCCGTAATAGGCGTACCGCGATTAATCGTCACCGGGAACCCGTCCACCGGAACGCCAAAGCGGTCAAGCGCATAAACGAGGTTATCGCCCAGGAATACAATTTCCGGATACGCATCGCCGTTCAAATCACCGAACGCCATTCCAGAAGTTTCGTCAGCGAGCCCGCTCGTTCCAGCCGCGCCACGCTTGTATACGCGCACCCACTGAGCCGTCTGCTTGCCACCTTCGCCAAGCTTAAAGCTAGCGACTGTACCGCGACTACCAAGCATCACAGCTTCAACCGTTCCATCGCGATCCAAGTCCGTGCAAGCCACACGGAAACTTTCGTTCTTGGAAGTAGCCACTTGAGCAAATCCAGCCTTTTGCTTGCTAAAGCTCGGCTTTGCATCGGCCTTGTTTTCGAGCGAGAACTTGCGCATAAAGATTTTGCCATCTTCGCCCACAACCACGCCAAAGTAATCTTGCTTGTCCACCTTGCAAAGCGCCATGTCCTGCGGGTGAGCAATGGATTCCGTCGAGGTAAACGTGCGTGTCATTTCATCAGTCAAGTTCACCGTCCAGAATCCGGAATCCGCAGCAAAGAACAAGTGCGAATTAGCGACAATCGGCCCAACCAAAGCAGTACCCACCGCCGAAGCTCCAGCAACGGATTTCTGCAAATCCATATCATCTTGCATCGGGACGCCAGCGTTAAACGAAGTGCGCACCAAATGCTTCTTGTGCAGAGAATAAACGCGTTCGCCATCGCTTGCAAGCCCGACAAGCGGTCCATAGCTTGGGCCAACACGATAAAGTGGAACATTCACAGTCTGATTCTTTTTCGAAACCTGCTTTTGCACTACAGACGTGTCCGACATGTACAACGTATCGCCAAGAGCATTCATCGCCTGGAGCGTTCCATCTTCAGAAGCAAACACAATCGCCTTGCCCGTTTCATCATCTTCGTAATTGACAAATACGGCACCGCGCACAGCATTCGCAAGTCCCACATTCTTCGGGAACTTCGACTTTTCAATGCTTCCATCGTCAATGCTAATCGTCACGCGAATGATTGGTGCAGCAAAGTTAATCACGCTATCACCCATGAACGCATTTGCGGTCCTTTCGATGCGAGCATCCTTCGGAATTTCCACAGAAATCTTGATTCCCGTATAGCCGCCATACGTCGTCGCAGTATTCGCATAACCCGTTGGCATAATGGGATCCGTCGTATCTGGATAATCCATCGGCATGATAGTCTTGATTGTATCAAGCTTCTTGAGGGTATCATGCTTTTCGTCTTTGGTATAACGCAAATGCGGGAGCAAGTCCGCTCCGCTACCAAAATCGTAGGTATCTTCGCCAAGAGCATTCTTGAACGACTTGCCAATACTCAAGATGCAATCGGATTCCACAAGCGAAAGCCCAAACTGATGGTCGCGAAATTCATTTCCACCCCAATAGTTTGCAATTCCGTACTGGAGCGTTTCGCGCAAATACCAATCGTTCACTTTCCACACAGCGATACCGCTTGCCGGAAGCCCCGCATCAAAACTGCTCACGCCAAGCACAAGACCTTCCGCCTTATTCTTGTTGGACTCGCACTTACTCTTGACACAGATTTCATCTTCGAATATCGTAGAAAGACTATCGACAATAATTTTCCTCTTCATTGTCGTATCATTACTCTGCGTCGCTTGGCCAAGATACACTTCCACCATCCCGTCCTTAGCCCAGGAACGCTGACGGTTTTCAATCAAGATGTATTCACTAGCACTCAGAGCGACCTTCACGATTTCGGTCCCGAGACCGCTACCCGCCGCCGCAACATCAACAGTAACCGGATGCCCCGCCGTCGGGCGCACTTCCTTAACATTAGACCAGCCCATGTAGGCGCGTTCCCACGCAGCAGGCAACACAGGAAGAAATCCATTGCCAGCATTGTAGCCCGCAAAGTCCATCATGTCGAAATAGCCCAAACGGGAAATACCCTTGGCCGCATCGTAAGTGTTCGGCAACCCCAATTCACGCCCAATCTGGTTCACCACAAAACCGTTGATACCCCAGTTCAGTCCATCCTGCGATGCCGTTTCGCTCACCACCATAATCGACTTGAGCGTATCAATAGAGGAACCCTTCAGCACAAGACCGTTATTCAGAGAATCGTCCGATATCGCAACTTCGGGAAGGCTTTTGGGCAAATAAGTCCACAGAACACCCGAAACAAAGCTATCCCAAAAATCACCTGGAGTGTTGGCTCCCTTCGTCCCCATGCTGCCACCATCAACAAGACTGCTTGCTCCAGCATGCGCAATCATGAACGCACGCTTTGTATTCGGATTTTTAGAAAGCGGAATATTGAACGGCGAATTCTTCGAGCCATGCGCCTTCATCACGACATCGTACACAAAACGCAAGTAATCGCAAGTGCGGGCTGAATCGTACTCGGCAGCCTTTTCGTCCTTCATCCTCTGGGTACGATTGTATTCAATCATCTGCTTGTCGAGCGTGTAAATCGTTGGGATAATACTATCCTTGATGACAAGCTGGCCACCACTTGCCGCCTTGTAATAGGCATTCGCAAAAGCCATATGCTTTTGCCAATAATAAATTTTGCCGCGGTCTCCAGCCGGATCCAAGTTATACGTCCCAGTATCAGTACCAAAATGGCCCGTACCTGTCGTAAGCGAGTTATCGGGCTTTTCCTCCTTGAACTGCGCAAGCAGCACAAACACTTCGAGAGTATCCACAGCATGCGCCAATGACGTTAAGGACAATACGATTAAAAACAATGCGAAAAATTTGGCATTCAACTTCATGGTTATAATTTACTAAAATAGAACTTAGAACTTAGAACTTAGAACTTAGTTTTTTAGTTTAAAGTCTACTTAGTAGGAAGTAGGAAGGAAAAAACGCTAGTTATTCGCCGATGCGCTGGTAACTTCTAGGAATATTGAGGCGCCAGGTACCGGTGCCGAATGATTTTCCGCGATTGACTTTTTTCACGCGGAGTTCGAGGAAAGTCGTCGAATCACGAACAAAAGAAATCTTGGATGGCGTTTTTACGCCTTTAAATTCTTTATATTCCTCGATGATGATTTTCTCTGTACTGCCGTCACGGCCAGGCATTTCTAGCCATTGCACTTCACCATTCTTTTCGGCATATGTAAAATGGCGGCCCGACGATTCACGGGCATCCACGATTTTCATAGCAACAGAATCTGCGCCAATAGAATCGCGCGTTGCTTTCACTTCAAATTTTTCAGGCAGCACCTTGCCATCAAACAACCCTGCAACTTGATGGATATGCACAAGCGGGAGCGACGGGTCATTGAGCAGTCCGACCATGTAACCGGCACCCTTCACATACATTTTTTCCGTGGGGAAAACCATCTGCCAGCCTTCTTCAAGCCACAGGAGCGAGGCAACGCCTATGCCAAGCGTGCCAGTCAACTCCATGCGGTAGCGCTTGTTCGGGACAGAAAACAGCACGGCATCCAAATCCTGCGTCTTGCCATCCGGCGAATAAATTGTGAGCGAAAACAGAGCCTTCAAGCTATCGGCAGGGGCTTCGGCGCTTTGCACTGTAGGCGCAGTCGATTGCTTTCCGCCAACGCAACCCGTCAAAAAAAGCGACAGCAATAGCAGTAAAAACAATCCACGCGCAAATGCGGAATATTTCGCCACCTTGAAGGTCATACGAACCTACTTCTTTTTGCCAAAGAACTTCAGCGCAGCGGGGTGCTTGGGATTCAACTTCAGCAGTTTTTTGTACGACTTGCGGGCTTCTTTTTTAAGGCCAAGAGCATCCTGAATGGCGCCCAGATGTTCCCAGAACACATCGTCGCGGTTCATCTTCTTGTGGTCAATCAATTGCATCGCCTGGTAAGCTTCGTCAAAACGTCCCATGCGATACAAGCCCCAAGCCTTGGAATCCAAATAGGCGTCCTTGCCCTCGCCATCCTTTTCTAGCGCAAGCGCTTCGAGCACAAGCTTATAGCCCTTCTCGACTTCGGCAGGAGTGCGGTTAAGTTCAATCAGCGAATAGCCATAATAGTTCAATGTCGAAGCCATTTCGTGCGGAGAGAAACCTGGCTGTTTCAACAAAATTTCAAAATGACGGAACGATTCATCATAGCGTTTGAGGCGTTCCAAGTTCATCGCCATCGAAAGGCGCACACGGCTGTACGAGGAATCATTCGCAAAGAACTTTTCGAGCATAGCCTCTGCTTTGATGCGGTTATCAAATGCATGAGCCTTTTTCGCGGTATCAGCACGCAAATCCTTTTCGAGGTCCAAGGCTTCACCGATGAGCGCTCTCGAATAGATGTCCAGAATCTGCAAATACTTGACATGCGCTTCGTTCTTCATAAACGCAAGCTCCGCAGAATCGGCAATACCGGGGAGCGGTTTCCACGTTTCCCAGAATTTCATGAGCGAATCGAGCAAGGGGAACGCCTTTTCGTACTTATCGGCAAGAGCGTACACCGAAGCAAGCAACATTCGCGTATCGCCGTTACTTACGGAATCAGACTTTTCGGCGTACTTGATAGCCTCGGCATAATTCTGTTCGTTCGCAAAAATGTTCACGAGTCCAAGATAAGCGCGGTTTGCATACTTCGGCTGGCCCTGCAATTTACCTACAGAGGCAAGCAAGTGGATTTTAGCGCTGTCGCGCATGCCGATATCGTATTCGTACTGGCCAATAAAGCACAAGACCGCTGGCGTACGCACGCCATCTTCATAATACTTCTTTTTTGCAAACGCATAGGCGCTATCCCCGGGCATCGAAGAAAGCACCATAATCGTCATTTCTTCGTCTTCGGGTTTTGCGCTCGTGAGCGTGTCCACAACGGCTGCGGCTTCCTTAAAGCGCTTCATCGCCATGAGGCCGCGCACTTTCTGCAAGAGCAACTGCTTATCGCCGGTCGCTTCGTGAGCCTTGCCGAACAAATCCACAACCGCAGAATCGCGTCCCAATTCCAAAAGGAGCGAAAGCTGGCGCTGGAACAAAGTGGAAATGTAATTGACTTTGGGCAACAGCAAGTCGTAAACGCGTACAAGTTCGTTTTCGTCTCGAACGGCTTCAAGGAACAAGCTGTAATCGTAAAGCAGAGCCATGTCCTGATAGCGCGAAGAATCAAGGGCCATCACAAAATACTTGCGGCAAGAATCGACTTCGCCGGCCTTTACATAAAGGCGCGCAAGCAACGCATACTGCGCAGCAGTGCGTTTACCCTTGAGTTGGGAGGCCTTCTTCGCTTCGACAAGAGCAAGTGAGTCTTCACCCGCAGCAATTAAGCGTTCAGCAACGCCAAAGCCCAAATAACGGCTCGTCGGATCGGCCTTGTAAGCCTGTTTCCAAAAGAAATCCGCCTGACGCTGGTCACCGCGCATTTCCATGTTTTTTGCGAGGAAGAAAAATTCGTGGGCGGCTTCGAGGTCCACCTCGACTTTGGGCGGTTTAGAGACAATGTCCTCGGCAACCTTTTTTACCAAGGCGGAATCTGCCGCTGTCAAAGTTTTCGTATCGACATCACTCTTTTTTGCAGGAGCAGAACTACAGGCACACAAAGCCACCATTCCCAAAGAAAGCACCCACGAAAAAAATACATGTCGCATTAAAAACTCCCGAAAATATCTTAGTCAGCAATAATAAAGTTCACACGCGTACCCGGTTTTAGATAGTCGCCATATTTCGGAGACGTTTCAATAACAGAACCAGGACGTGCGCCATCTTCACTCTTTTGACGCTTTATAGAACCCACCTTGAAACCAAGCCTATCCATTTGAGGATAAACTTCATCCATGAGGGTTCCTTCGAAATTGGGGAGCAAAATTCTACCTGTTGTAACGCCGGCAGAAATAACGACCTTCACCGTATCGCCAATGCGAACCGTATCGCCTGCAATCGGGATCGTACGAATCACGACGCCGCGCGGAATACTCTGGTGGGCGCCCTTCACAATTTCACCCTGAACAAGACCTGCACGGGCAAGCGAAATATCGGCCTGCTTTTGGCTCTTACCGCGCAAATCAGGAATCACAACCTTGCGGAGCCCGAGGCTCTTCGTGAGCTTTACCGTGCGGCCAATTTTTGCCGTGCGGCCTGCTTTAGGCATTTGCACAAGCACCATGCCTGCAGGCACCTGGGTGCTGTAGCGGCCTTCTTCGACCCATTCGTACTTGAAACCTGCTGCGGTCAAAGCAGATTCAGCGGCCTTTTCCGAGAGGCCTTCCAAATTCGGAACTTCACCTGTGCGGGCGAACGCCCCTGCAAATGCAGGCATCAAAAGCTTATCGACCATAAAGACAAGCGCAATCACAACAACAATCCAAATGGCGAGAGCCTTGAAAAAAGCTGTATGCCTTATCTTATTCCAAATCGACTTTATTTTATTCATAACAGTTCAGTTAGGTTTAGCCCTTAGTAGCCTTTTCTTGGAGTGCATCTTCATCAAAGATGACAATATCCTTGCCGGTCATCGCGATGGCGTTTGCACGAACGAGCAAGGAACAAATGCGGCTCACAGTTTCGCGAGTCGTACCCGACATATCGGCAAGTTGCTGCTGGGTCGGGCGATTATGGATAACCGTCACCATGCTTCCGTTATCCGTATGGATACGAACACCGCGTTCTTCCATCAAGTTCAGAAGCGTTCCTGCCACACGGCCAGACACAGACATGGTCGAAAGCGAGCCAATCTGCTTATTCGCCTTGCGGAGTCGCTTGCAAAGTTCACTCATGAGCGCCATTGCAATTTCAGGAGTCCTGCGGATAAGGCTAAGGAATGACTCACGGTGGATGACAAGCAAAGTCGCGTCAGTCACCGTACGGACGGAGGCAGACCGGGGTTCGCCGTCAATGAGCGACATTTCCCCGAAAAAGTCCCCACGTTCAAGGAAAGATAAAATGGTTTCGCGACCGTCTATGCCAGTCATATAGACTTGCACAGAGCCGGTGGCGATTAAGTACAAAGCCTGCACAGAATCGTCACCTTCCAAGACCACAGTCTCATCGCGATTGTAGTTTTTGACAATTACCAAGTTGGCAATCATCCCCAACTGTTCTTCATTGAGCTCCGAAAAGAGTTCAACGCCCTTTAACAAATCAACTGCGGTTGTATCCATTTTATTTTCCCCTTATTTTGTTTTAGTCAAGATCAACGACGATACTCTGGTCGCGCTTGGCACCGATAGAAACCATGCCAATCTTCACGCCCACGAGTTCCGCCATGCGATACAAGTACTTCTTTGCGTTTTCCGGAAGTTCTTCGAACTTGCGGCACTTGCTCGTATCGACCTTCCAGCCCGGCATTTCTTCGTAGACCGGCGTGCAACGTCCGACCTTGGAAAGCTGGTTCGGAATGAGATCGAGCTTTTCGCCATCGCACATGTAGTGCGTGCAAATCTTGATGGTGTCGAACGTGTCGAGCACGTCGAGCTTGGTGATAGCGAGGTGAGTGAGGCCATTCACGACCGTTGCCTTGCGGACCACCGGAGCGTCGAACCAACCACAGCGGCGGTTGCGGCCAGTCGTTGCACCAAATTCGTTACCAATCGTACGGAGCTTGTCGCCAGTTTCGTCGAGGAGTTCCGTCGGGAACGGACCGTTACCCACGCGGGTGGTGTAAGCCTTCACGACACCGACAACCTGGTCCAAGACCGTGGGGCCAATGCCAGCACCGCAGCTTGCGTAACCGGCAACCGTGTTGCTGGAGGTCACGAACGGGTAAGTACCCTGATCCACGTCGAGGATAGTGCCCTGAGCACCTTCGAACACGAGGCGCTTGCCTTCCTTCACGGCCTTGTAAAGCATTTCGCTAACGTCGGCAACGAACGGCTTGATCTTCTGGCCAAGTTCGAGGTAGTCCTTGATGACCACTTCCGGATCAATTTCCGGAACATCGTACATCACCTTGAATTCTTCGTTGTGAACCTTGGCCATAGCTTCGACACGCGGACGGAGTTCGCGTTCGTCCATGAGGTCACCCACGCGTACGCCAATGCGGTTCACCTTGTCGCTGTAGCACGGACCGATACCGCGACCCGTAGTACCGATAGCAGCCTTGCCGGCCTTCTTTTCCTTGGCCTTGTCCAAGGTGGAGTGGTACGGGAGCACGACGTGTGCGTTGTTAGCGATGAACAGACGACCTTCCGGGTTGATGCCCTTCGTGTGGAGGTCTGCAATTTCGTTCAATGTCTGGATCGGGTCGAGCACGACGCCGTTACCGATGACGCAAATCTTGTCCGGGTGCATAATACCCGAGGGAATCAAGTGGAATACGAACTTTTTGTCGCCTACTTCCACGGTATGGCCGGCATTTGCACCGCCCTGAAAACGCACGATAATATCTGCATCGAGCGTTAAGAAATCAACAACCTTGGCTTTTCCTTCGTCGCCCCACTGGGAGCCGATAACAACACGATTTGCCATAAATCCTTCGTTTTATTTCTTTGACATCGAAACGGTTGCCCCAAGGTACCTCCCTGGAGCCCTTTTTCGCCATAAAGATAGTAAGTCCTCTTTTGAAAAAAAGTGCGCTACATTATAGAAATACAAAAAAATATGGCGAAATGTACGAGCAACGGCGCTTTTTTCTTATTTTTTAATTATGTCCGAAAAAATTAAAACGCTTATCAAAAGACTCGCACCACTTCTCGATGAAAATTCCGATGTTTTTCGCGAATTGGAGACATTTTTTAGCGCCGAAGGAAAGATCGACATACACCTCGGCGACCTTGGAAAATTTCTTAATAATAACAGAACGTATCAAGTGGTCCGCATAAACGGCAAAAGTTACAAGGACTGCGTTTACGAACTCGTCGATAATCACCCCGAACTGATGGAAGCCATCGGCATGTTGCGCTATTACAAGGCGCCCGCCGGGAGCATCAAGTGGGAGGATGTCGAAGCCGCAGAAATTGCGATCGGCAACGAACTCACGGTAAACGCCTACGGCTGGGAACCGGATGCATGGACAATTTTCGAAAACAACGCCCTCGAAGAAGCCTCCGCGCCAGAAGACAAAAAAGGCGACCACGGCCTCGTCGCAATCGTTGCGCTAGATTCGATATTGTAGACGAAAGAAAGCCAGCATCGCTCAGAATAACACTCAGCGCACTCTGCCTACTGTCTACTTCCTACTGTCTACTAACTAGTGCTGTATAAACTTGAAGAAGGTAACGCCGGGGATTTTGCGGGTCTGTAAGTATTCGGCAAGCGGAACTTCAACGACCTGCCTTCTTTGCGATGAGGCATGGCGCATTACCGGCTTTTGTCCCGGCATAAAGATAACGAACCCTGTATGAGTCAAGTCGATTTTATCGGATGTTCCAACAATTCCGATTCCAAGAACTTTCATCACGCCTTTATACGTTCTCTTCGCCATTTCAATGGCCTCATCCAATGGCATATAGCGAATCGTGAGCGGAGTTTCTTTACCCGTGTACGTTATATTGTGATTCCTGAAAAATTCCTTCTTGGGCATGGTGCGTGTCACCGAAACTTCGCCTTCCATCGGAACAACCTTGGCATACTTTCCTTCGCCAACCCAATCGTCGAGCAGGAAATGTTTGCGAGTCAAAAAGCTTACCTTGCTCCCTTTGTAGCGGAGGCGTTGCAGCTGCCTGTACAAAGACTTTTCGCTTTTGGCCATCGCAAGGGCCACAACATGTTCCAAGTACGTCACGCAATCGACAGAGTCAAGATAAACTAACGGCTTATCGTCAACCGTATCCAAATGTCCTTCGCCCATCGGGCCCAACTTGTAAGGTGTTCCAATCAAGCGCTTCGAGAAATAATCCAAACGCTTGTTGAGACCGCTAACGCCTTGGGCATCAAGCCAAAGCGTTTTCATTTGCAGAAGCGATTTGTAATCGTTGTTCGTATAACTGATAAGCCTCATCCAAAGCGTGTCAAGAACATCCTTGCTCTTGCAATCTGGATTGGTGTTGGTTCCATTCAAATACATGGCAGCCGTAAGCGTATCGCCATCCACCGTGTAGATATAGCCCACCAAGGCATGGACTTCGGCGATATAGCCTGTCTTGAACCGAGTGAGCCACGGGGCTTCAAGATTCAGCATGCGCTTGGCGCCCGAGCCTACACCTGGGCTTGCAAAACTGTTGATGTAATATTCGCTTTTTGGATGGCGGGCCATTTTCGCAAGCATCTTCGAAACAGCAGAAGGTTTCACCTTGTTTTCAGGCGAAAGGCCACTTCCATCCCAGACATCGAAATCAGTCGGGTTGAGATCCATTTCCAAAAGGAACTTGCGTTCGGCCTTACGGCCTCCTTCAACACTTCCCACACCAGAGACTTGCGCGCCAAGATTCCTGAGCAACGTTTCGGCATGGAAATTCTGGCTACGCTGATTGATTTCGTCGAGAATACTCAACAGAGGCGCCGACGAGAACGAAAACTTTTTCAATTCCGTACTTGAAATCGATTTACGTTCCTTGAAAACGATACCGCGATTCTTGAGCGCATGCATAAATGCAGCCCTAAAATAACCGATCGGATTGCGAATCGGAAGCACCAAACTAGCCGAATCAACATCTTCGCCGATGGTTCCTCCGAGCGTAATTATGGACTTATCAGGGTCAATCCCGTACACCCATTTTTTCTTTCGGCCTTTAACGGTCTTTAAGTTGTTTACAACCTTGACATACCCCACATCCGGCTGAATAGAAACCACTGCCGAATCGCCACTGAAATAGCCCGGCCAAAAACGAATCGTCACGCAGTTGTCATTGAACCCCAGCGGGCCAATTTCGGCGCCATACCAGGAATCGTAAAAATTGCGGCGCCAGTTTTCGGCTTTCCATGGTCCCGTGTAATAACTAGTGTCCAAATCAATTTGCCCAATAATGGTGTCCACATCCAAAGCATGAATAGAATCCACCATGGTGTTCAGCATGTAAAACGGATCATCGTAATATCTTGCAGAAATATTCGGATCGCCCTCGCCGCGAATTTTGAGAGAGCCAATAAGCGTACGCTTTCTAATGTCTCCAAATACCGTTATTTCTGTTTTCGGTTCATAATTGAGCGGCAAAAAGTGGATTGCGGCAGCGGTTGTCAACGTCTTGAGCGTACTTGCCGGCGTAAACATTTCATCGCCATTAATGTTCCCGATTTCCTTGCCCATTTTCACGGAACGAAGCGACATGCCAAAGGTCGTCCCCGGAAGAAGCGAATCCACATAGCTTTTGTACGGAGCCAGATTAACATGCGCAAACAGCGGTGCTACAAGGAACGGTAGCAACCTAGAGGCTATTTTAAACAACTTATTCATCAGCGAGATTTCTTCTTCCTTCGTCTTACGACGAAAACGACAATAACACCAAGTACTAAGAATCCCGCACCAAGAGAAGCTAGCAAGAATCTTGACGAAACAACCTTGTATTTAATTTCATCGGCGGTCGGCATTTCATTTCGGCCTATAATATTCGTTGCATTTTTAGGATAAGTTTCCTTATATTCATTCAAGAAGATATGTTGGATCCAATGAAGCGTTTCGGCATAGTTCAAGCTATCGGAATGGGCAAGGACCTCATTGATTTTCGTATTCGCGTCATAGACAAGCTTTGCTAAGGCGGCGCTGCGTTTTTTCTTGTTCTTCGTATTTGCAAACAAGGTGCCCATGTTGTTCGAAAGATCAATCAAGATTTTTTCGACTTCGCCCCACTCCGGAATATTCGGGAAACTGCGGCAATGCTCCAGTTCGGCAACAAGCTTGGAATAACGCAAATCGCGATTCCAAATATGGAGAATGCTCCTATCCGCAGGCAAGAATCCAACTTGGCGCGAGAACGCATCAATGTTGTCTGCTCGGAGCATGTAGGCCAGCAGATGCTCTGCAAGTGCACTTTTAGACGATTTCCGTTTGTTGCCTAGCGCCAAATGGCTCCCGCCCATGAACGAGAACTTTCCGTTCGGGCCAGAAGGCAAGTTCAAAACCTTAATGCCATCTTTTGCAATCGCCGAATTAGCAAGGCCTCCGGCTTCTACCGGATAATCCAATTGCTTAATCAGTTCCGATGTTCCGTAATGAATGACGCGTTCCGAGCGCACAAAGCCATCGGCATTATCCGCAGAGTTTTCATACACGCTATGGGGTGCCATTTGCGCATCGCCCATAATCTTTGCATAAAGAGCAAGCCCGACCAGCGTATTCGAATCCAAAAGCGCACTGCGGTAGCCCTTTCCCGACGGCACCACAAAGTCGCCGCCATGGCTCCAGACAAACGGCGCCATGCACTGTTGCCCAGCCCAGTCATCCTTGCCCGGGAGCGCAAAAGGCGTTATCTTGACGCCCTCCGCAGTGGTCAAATCGCTATTTGCAATAGTTTTCAAGACGCCCAACACATGCGAGTACGATTCAAAATCCGAATCATCAAATCCAAGTTGCTGCCAGATGCGTTCGTTCACAAAGAATCCGCGAACGTCGATGAACCACGGTACCGAATACGTCTCGGGACGCCCAGAAATATGCGAACTGCGAAGCCCTTCGCCCAAAAAGCGAGCCGAATCAATTTCCGACATCAAGTAATCAATAGGACGAATGTAGCCAAGCGATGCGAAGTGCGGAACCCAAGTCGAACCAAGCTGAATCACATCGGGCGCGACTGCAATCGAATCCGCAAATGTCCCCGTTATTCTATAGAAAGCCTCGTTCCACGGAAGCACCGTAAGCTTTACCGGAATACCGGTCTCGCGATAGAATTTTTTGACAAGCCTATGTAGAGCGTTTTTCGAGCCAATGCCATTGTCCATGACCCAAAGCGAAACCGTGTCCGCAGTTGCAACTCTTGCCACAGTAGGAACAGCAAGCGCACCCAGCATAACGCTCACGCATAGCGCAAATCGGGCCAAGCCAGCAAGTCCAACAATCTTCTTCGCAATTCTAATCATTGAGCGAGTCTTCCAAAGTCTTCAAAGAAATGGGGATAAGTCTTGTTCACACAAGCGGGGTCGAGAATCTTCATGGGCACACCACCGAGCGAGACAAGGCTAAAGCACATGGCCATGCGGTGGTCGTTGTAGGTTTCAATCGTTGCCGGCTGCAACTGTTCTGGCGGTTCAATCGTAATGGTATCCATATCGGCCACCACGCGGGCGCCCACCTTCTGGAGTTCCGCAGAAATTGCGGCAATGCGGTCGGTCTCTTTCACGCGCCAGCTGCCAATGCCACGAATCGTAGTCGTGCCCTTCGCAAAAAGCGCAAGCACGGAAACCGTCATGGCCGCATCCGGAATGTCATTCAAGTTCATGTCGAGGCCCTTGAGTTCACAACCGCGACCATCGCATTCAATCCAGTCCGGACCAATTTCAATCTTTGCGCCCATCTTTTCGAGAACTTTTGCAAAGCCGACATCGCCTTGATGGCTCTGGCTACCCACGCCGAGCACGCGCACCTTGCCCTTTGCAATCGCAGCAGCCGCAAGCGGATAGCTCGCAGAACTGGCATCGCCTTCGACAAAGAACTCGCCAGGAGACTTGTAGGAACCCTGCGGAACGTAAAAGTCCGTGAGCCCATCATGGCGCACTTCCACGCCAAAGCGCTTCATCACATCCATCGTCAGTTCGATGTACGGAGCCGAAATAAGTTCGCCTTCTACATGAATGTGAAGCGGGCTCTTGCAATACGGTGCGCAAATCAAAAGCGCCGTGAGATACTGGCTCGAAATGTTCCCGCGGACACTCACATCGCCGCCCTTGAGGCCATCGGCCTTAATGCGAACCGGCGGATAACCTTCGGACTCCAAATACTTGATATCGGCATCCAACGTGCGGAGCGCATCCACAAGGTCGCGAATCGGGCGTTCACTCATGCGTTCTTCGCCGCGCAAAATGAACTTGCCCCAACCGAGCGAAAGCGCTGCCGTCAACGAGCGCATAGCCGTACCGGCGTTCCCGAGGAAAAGTTCAATGGCAGGACTCGGGCCATCAAACGGGCCACCATGCCCTTCGACAACAGCATCGGTAAAATCATCCGCGAAATCAATCTTCACGCCCAAACGCTTCAAAGCCTCGCCCATATAGCGGGTATCATCACTCTTGAGCAAATTTTTCAAATGCGTAGTCCCCTCGGCAAGCGCAGAAATCAAGAACACGCGATTCGTAATGCTCTTGGACCCCGGCAGGCAAAGAGAACCTTCAAAAGAATGATAAGCAGGAAGCTGAATAAAACTCGGGCGAAATTGGAAATCGTTCATACAAGAAAAATTATACATTTTTATCATGGGCTGTCTTTTCGGGCGCTCAAAAAGCAGAGCTAAAATTAAACAAACACGTGAGGAACAACATGGAACCGGAAGTCACAACCAAAAATTTTGAAGTACGTTTCTCGGACTGCGACCACCACAGCCGACTCAAACTTTCAAATCTCTTCCTGTTCATGGAAGAAACTGCGATTGCCGATGCCGAACAGAACGGTTTTGGCATTTGGAAAATGATGAAGGCTGGCTATACCACAGTCATTACGCGCATGAAAATCCGCTTGTTGCACCACCCGGTCTGGGGCGAAAGACTCTCTGTTTCGACATGGGCCAAGGACATCATTAAGGACAAAGTCTGCCTTAAGGATTATTCCATCCTCGATGCACAAGGGCACTCCATCGCGCAGGCAACATCTTCGTGGCTCTTGGTGAACATGAAAACTGGCAAGGCAGAAAACCCCGCCAATTCGCCGTACCCGATTCCACTAATTCAGGGCAAAAACGCATTGCCCGAAATGATGGACATTTTGGACCCGCAGTTAGAACCGAAAATTATCGGGCAAGAAATTGCAAAGTACAGCGACTTGGACATGAACAAGCACGTGAACCATTGCCGCTACGTGGATTGGGTAACAGATTCGCTCGATGCCGAAGAACTCAGAAGCAGAAGAATCCGTTCGATACAGATAAATTACATCACTCAAATTCCGCTGAGCGGAAAAGTGAATATCGTGAGGTTCAAAAACACGAACCATCACGCCTATATTTTCGGGATGAACGGCGACGACATGACACAATGCCATTTTCAGGCGAGAATCGGATTCGCGGACTAGATTATTCGGAAGTAAACGGCAGAAAGTCGGAAGGGAATGCCATATCGAACCATCCGGTAAAAAATTGTTATCTTTCATAGCGGATTTTTTCTGGAGTGCACCATGTCTAAATTAACGGTTTTCGTTCAAGCAGCATCTTTTACCGCTGCGATTTCGCTCACGGCATGCATTGGAACAAGT
The DNA here is from genome assembly GCF_902779965.1 of Fibrobacter succinogenes. Classification (NCBI taxonomy): domain Bacteria; kingdom Pseudomonadati; phylum Fibrobacterota; class Fibrobacteria; order Fibrobacterales; family Fibrobacteraceae; genus Fibrobacter; species Fibrobacter succinogenes. The sequence goes on from NZ_CACZDK010000011.1 coordinate 129,831, forward strand.
CAATGTCCGGCGCCAGAGGCGACACCGATTTCAAAAACTCCGATTATTTTAGGACAAGATACGGTCCACGCCGTAGAAACGCAACCCGGCACGCACACCGAAATGCAGGTTGTTACCGGTGATAGCGCTACGCAGTTGCTCGATCAATTCAAGTTGACAACGCCCGACCAAACTCCAGATGTAACGCCAACAGTTCTCGTACAAACCAGAGTCGATACAGTCTTGATGATGTTGCCGCCTTGCGACAAGACGCATTTTTCGCATTGCACGCTTGAAACAACGATGGACCCGTACAAGGCTTTCCCGGCTCTCGCGAACTACGTTTTCAACTACGCCGATACACTCAGCAAGGCAGGACAAACCGATTCCGCTTCTGTTATTCTAAACAGTTTTTCGTCCATGGCTCCCATGTGGCAAGAATGGCAAGCCTACTCGGATACATTGCGCAATGACTTCGGCAAGCGCCGCGAAGAGAAAGCAAAAGAATTCGAATCCATGGCCCTCCAAATCCAGAACATGAATCGTGTGCAAGCCTCGTACAGCATGGTTGCAGAAACCGCCGACAGCTTGATTGCACAACTCGCTCCGGGCGATTCGCTTGCCAACTGGGCAGCGGGCCAAAAGAAAATCGCTTACACGAACACGTTAAAGAAGGCAACAAAAGAATTTAATGAAATCAAGGTTCTTGCCGACGAGAAGGCTCAATTCGCCGAAGCCCGCAAGCAGACCGAGACATTCCGCATCCGCTACCGCGATTTCGAAGACACGCTCCATGTGCAAGATTTCCTGAAGCATGTCGATGAACTTGAAAAATCGCTCGATTCTGAAACCGCAAAGATGTGGGAAAAGAACGACCCCGAAAAGGCTCTCGCTCAGACAGACACGCTCATTGCCAACGAAAAATTCGAAAAGGCAAAGGACTTGCTGAACAAGCTCAAAGCAAGCAAGTACCGCAAAGAAGCGAACGAAAAATACATAGTCCTCGCAGACGCATACTGCAACAAGCAGCGCAAAACGACATCGCAAATTTTTGCAAAGTCGTTAAAGCAAACGGACGAAGCGAAGAAAAAGAAATTGCTGAACGATGCCATCGCGCCTTTGGACAAGTGCCTCGCGGAATTCCCTGAAACAACGCAGCGCGAAAAAGTCGAAAGCAACAGAAAATTTATTGAAAAGGAACTCGCCAAGTGACAGACTGGTGGAATTACGCCCAGTACCCGGCATTCTTCATTTTGGGCGCCATCGTAAGCCTCATCAATAGCATTGCCGGAGGCGGCTCCACGCTCAGCCTCCCCATCATGATTTTTCTCGGGCTCCCGGCAACGGTAGCTAACGGCACGAACCGCATCGGGCTTATCATCGGGAATTTCAGCAGTGCTTTTAATCTCGCACGTCATGGCTATTTGAACAAGAAAATTTTCTTGCAATTGCTTTTGCCGACTTTCTTTGGAGCGCTCGTCGGCGCCTGCTTCTTGGTGCGCATTGGGGATAAGCTATTCCAGGCGATTCTCGCAGTTGTCATTTGCCTTGTGGTAGTCATGAGCAACTTGCGCAAGGACATTCTCGGAAAGCCTCCAGCAACGCCACCTGAAAAGCTAACACTCAAAGGCGCCCTCGGATTTTTCGGAATCGCTATTTATGGTTGCATAGTGCAAGTGGGCGTTGGGTTCGTACAAATATTTGGACTCACGCGATACACCGGACTTGACCCAATTCACGTGAACGCCATCAAGAACGCACTCACAAACGTGTTCTTGATTGTAAGTACCGTCGCACTCGGCATTGCCGGAAAAATCGACTGGCCTATCGCGATAGTCATGGCCGCAGGCGCATGGTTCGGCGGCTACCTCGGCAGTTTTACGCAGCGCAAGAAAGGCAACAAGTTCATCCAGCGATTCATCAGCGTTTGCAGCATCGGTATGGCGATTGCGCTTGTCGTGGATTTGATCGTCAAGTAGATTCTGCGCCGTTCGCCTCACATTTCGAACCACTTTCCACACGCTTCACAGCACGTTTCTTGCGCCGCTTTTTGCGCGGTTTCAAAGGTTCACCGAGGCCTGCGCGCAATCCCAATTCCAGTTCAGAGTCGCCTGCGGCGAGCAGTTCTTTTTGCGGGCGTTTCAGTTTTTTGATGCGAGCTTCTAGGCGGAGCGCTTCTTCGCGGGTTTCTAGTTCGAACGTGCGCAACACGCCTTCTGGCGGAAAAGCCTTCGTGAACTTTGCTCCTCGCCCATTGCAATGTTCCTCGTAGCGAGCCTGCACATCCACGGCGTAGCCCGTGTAAATGCGATTACCCTTGCAACGGAGCATGTAGACGAAATGCGACATATGAGGTATGGGGGCGGCTCTTCGAGCCTTTGGGCTATGAGCTCGGCACTAAAGTGCCTCTCAGCATTTCATAATAGAAATATTTAAAACAAACCAAACACTTCACCCCGTTCGGAACGTCAACATAACCTCAAAGCGAAGCGACCTCAAAGGTGCAACGCACCGACCTCACACCCCAATGCCAACTATTCTTTCTTAGACACGATACTCATGTAGATTGTGCCAAGGATTGCGGCGCTAAAGCTTCCAAGGAGAATACCAAGCTTTGCGGAATCCTTGTTCGCACCGTCTTCAAAGGCAAGGCCAGCCACAAAGAGAGCCATGGTAAACCCGATACCGGCAAGCATGCCGCCACCCCAAAGGACCTTCCAGGAGTAGCTCGGCTTCTTGGATACGCCAATCTTCACCGACAAGAGGCTAAAGAGGAATATACCGATCGGCTTACCGAAAATGAGGGCTAGTGCTACGGCGCCAAGCACCGGGACATCCAGACCGCCGAGCTTAATTTCTACGCCGGCATTCGAGAGCGCAAAGATAGGCATGATAGCAAAATTCACCCACGGCACAAGCGGCTTGTACAAGCGTTCCTGCAACGAAACACTTTCACGGGCACCACGCTGGAGCATGTTGAACACGCGGTACTTTTCTTCGCCAGAGACCTTGGTATCACCAGAAAGCACGCTGCCCACGCTGTTAGCAAAGTTTGCCACCATACCTCTTGCAACAACAGGTTTTGCCGGAACCGAGAGTCCAAGGAGAACGCCCGCAATTGTCGGATGTACACCCGACTTGACAAAGAACGCCCAAATAGCAACGCCCAACACACCATGCAAAAGCAAGTTACGTACACCAATACGGAAGAACACATTGATCAAAGCAAGGAGCGCAAACGCAATTCCAAGAGCCGCGAAATTGATGCCATCGCCGCTCGGGTAACCAATTGCAATCACGAGAATCGCACCGATATCGTCCGCAATCGCCAAGGTCAAAATCATCACGCGGAGCGCATGGGGCACCTTCTTGCCCAAAATCGCCATACAGCCGACCACAAACGCGATATCTGTCGCCGTGGGGATTCCCCAACCATGTGACGTTCCCGGAGGGCAAAGCGCCAAGTAAATGAGCGCCGGGAAAAGCATACCGCCAGCCGCCGCAATAATCGGGAGGCTCGCCGCCTTCGGGTCGTGGAGTTCGCCATAGGTCATTTCGCCTTTGACTTCGAGCCCGATGTTGAAGAAGAATATCGTCATCAGCGCATCATTGATGAACCAATGCAAATCGCCCGTGCCCACCCAGCTGCCAATCGTGACCACAAATGGCAAATGCCAAAAGTGCTCATACGATTCTGGAGAGAGGTTCGCCCAGATGAGAGCCGCAAGCGTCATAATGATAAGCACTATGCCGCCCGTCGTCTCCACCTTCATCAGGCGTTCAATCGGGGTGATAATCTTACGTACCGGGGTTTCCGGAAACATATCTTCAATTTTATCGCTGCTTGTTACTCGTGCTGACATATGTTTTTCAATATAGATAACTTTTAAAACTTTTTTGGAGCTTTACAGCCTTTGTAACAGATAAATAGGAATAATACTACAAATCCGCTACAAGAACATCGCCAAGACATCTTTTAGCTTTTCAATGCTCACCGGTTTTGCGATATGCTCGTTCATACCCACTTCGAAAGAAGCCTGGCGGTCTTCGTCAAAGGCATTTGCCGTCATAGCGATAATCGGAATTTCGGCAACATCCTTGTTGTCAAGTGCGCGGATGCGTTTTGTAGCCTCGTAACCATCCATCACTGGCATACGAACGTCCATCAAAACCACATCAAACGGTCTCGAAGTCGCCTTCGAAAGCATTTTCACGGCAATATCGCCGTCTTCGACGGCAGTCACAATAAAGCCATTATCCTGGAGAATTTCCATCGTGATTTCGCGGTTGAGGATGTTATCCTCGACCAAGAGGATCTTCTTGCCGGCAAAGCCCGATTTTTCTGTTTTCTCCACACCATCTTCGCGCTTTTTCGATTGCACCAGCTTGAATTCGAACGTCATGACGACTTCGGTACCCACATGCAAGCGGCTCGCGATTTCAATCTGACCGCCCATCATCTCGACAGAGTTTTTCGTAATCGCAAGTCCAAGCCCCATACCACGAGTCTCTCTCGATGCAGAGAGCTCTCTCGTAAACGGCTCATAAACCTTCTTGAGGAATTCCTCGCTCATGCCGATACCGTTATCCTTGATACGGAATTCATAAGCGGCATAGCTCGACTTCGAAAGCGGCGTTTCCTTGACGCTCATCGAAATAGAACCACCTTCCCTCGTAAACTTGATCGAGTTCGAAAGAACCTTCAGCAAGACCTGACGCAAGCGGTTCTTATCGCAAACCACTTCATCATCGTTGATATCGACACAGTCGAGTTCGAACTTCAAATCCTTCACTTGCAAATCATTGCGGATATCGCGTTCCACTTCATGAACAACTTCGAACAAATGCGTCGGCGTTTCGTTGAGGTCGAACTTGCCCGATTCAATGCGGCTCATATCAAGAATATCATTGATAATCGCAAGCAAGCGGTCAGAACTTTGGTCAATCTTGAAAAGGCAATCCTTAATACGGTCACGGTCATCCAAATGCGACGACGCGATTGACGTAAGGCCAATAACGGCATTGAGCGGCGTACGGATTTCATGGCTTATGCTATTGAGGAATTCCTTTTTAGCACTGTTTGCCGCCTGCGCCGCCGAGAGCGCCTGTTTCAAGGCTTCGGCCTGCGTTTCGAGCTGTTCCTTTTGTTCAAGCTGCAAGCGGGTCGCTTCATCGACGCTGATAAAGCCAGCCACAATCTGTTCCTGAGCATCAGGCGCCTTGCCTGCCATCACAAACTTCAACTGCCAATATTCTACGGCGCCATTAATAATCATTCGGAAGTTGACATAATACGCGCTCTTTGCAACAAGTTTTTCCATCACCACATCGCGAGACGTCATGTCCATAAACATCTTGCGGTCGTCCGGGTGGACAAGCGTATTCGCGATCAACGTCAGGCGATCTTCAAAATTCCCGACCTTTCTCCAGTTCGGGTTATCGGCCCAATTATTCTTTTTCACATAATAAAGATGGTCTTCGCGAGTGGACGGGTTAATGAAGCTCACCAGCGAGAAATCTTCCGAGAGGCCTTTAATCACAGAAAGCCTTTCGCGCTCGGCTTCGAGAGCCACCTTTTCGTCGTTCACATCTTCGACACCAATGAGCACATAGCCTTCACCCTTGCCATCGGCAAAACCAATCAACGTGTGGCGCAACCAGACCCAGTTGCCATTGATAAACCAACGCATGTCCACAACCTTTCGTGATTCATACTGGTTCATCATTTCAAGGAAGGATTCCTTATTGAACACGCTATGGCAAAGTTCCAAATCATCCTTATGGATCTTGGTAAGCTCATCGTTGTTCATGATGTCGTACAAAGAGACATTGCAATCAAAACGGCTGAGAATTTCCTTGTACAAATCGTTCATGGAACTCGGGTAAACCACATACGAACCGGACTCGGGATTCACATAATAAATATGGATAAAGTTCTTGGACAAAAGGCCTAGAAGTTTCATTTGCATGTAACGGACCTTTCCCACATCATCTTGTTTAAACTGATCCAATTCACTTGCAAAACGGCGGATGGCGACTCGACGGAGCAACATAAAATAAGCAACAAAGAAGACAATTACAACAATGCCTAAGCAAAGCAAGATAAAGCGGACTTTATGGATTGCCGCAAAAGCCACCTTTTCTGGCGACGAAATTGCAATACTCCAGTGATTTACCGGCAACGGCTTATAATAGAAACAGTTCGATTCTTCCCAATAGTTTTCAACGCAAGCTTTACCCGTAGCGCCAGCAAGCAAGCTATCCACCAACACAGAGAATAAGCCTTTCTCGTTATCCAATTCATTTATATAATCACGAATACCCTTCAACGAGTCATGCTTTGAATCGGCAATAAGGCGACCATCATCGCGATTGACAACATAGACATACATTTTGCGGTCGTTCTGTTTATCACTACGCATGTATTGATGAATTAGCCCCAAACTAAAATTCCAGTACGCAATGGCAACGACCTTGTCGCGACTCTTGATGGGGACAAAATGGTACAGCAATTTTTCTTCGAGTTTATCGCTTTCAAGGCGTACAACGACATGCGCATTGGGTGTCGCTTCTTCATTAAACGATATCCCCATCATCGAAGCATTCATCAAGGAGCCATCCGATAAAATCGCCGTATCGCCAGGCAAAAGGATATTGATTTTTTTGTCACGCAAGAACGGTTGCAATTCATTCAACTTCGGAAGCAAACTATCGACCGAATAATCGTTGCGATCCCCCAAGGCATCGGCCACAAACTGTAGCGTTCCACCATAGTGCAGATTGCTCATTATGAAATCATTCGATGCAGTTTCGGCATATTCACGAAGCCTGTTATAGCAGCCGTCCTCAACGATTTTCAGAATTTTCTGGCAAACAAACATGAACACCAAAGCATTCAAAGCCACAAGAATCACGGCAAAAATAACATGATCCCGGTGCATCATTTTTTCACTATGGACGCCATCAATATTCTTCATTTTTCAATCATCACTTTTTAATAAATTTAGACAAAATATATTTCATTTTATCAACGTTTATCGGTTTGGAGATGTGTTCATCCATGCCAGCATCTAGTGCGGCCTTGCGATCTTCTTCAAATGCATTCGCAGTCATGGCAACAATCGGAATGCGAGACTGGTAACGCGCCGGAAGCATACGTATAGCCCGCGTTGCCGCAAAGCCGTCCATTATAGGCATCTGCACATCCATAAGGACTAGATCATACTGCTTTGGCACAGATTTTTTTATCAACTCAACAGCTTCTTTTCCATTTTCAGCCGTAGAAACCACGAAACCGCAATCAGCAAGAATATCACATGCAATTTGGCGGTTCATTTCGTTGTCTTCGACAAGCAAAACTTTCTTGCCCGCAAAATTAGAAGTCCCCACCTTAAATTTTGAACCGGCATTATTCTTGTTATGCAGCCTGAAATCAATATTCAGAACAACTTCTGTACCCTTGTTCTCTTCGCTAAAGATTTCAATATCGCCACCCATCATCTCTACGATATTCTTGGTGATGGACATGCCAAGGCCAGTCCCTTGAATACCGCTCACGGTCGAAGAATTTGCGCGCGTAAACGGTTCATAAATCGTCTTCAGGAATTCCTCGCTCATGCCCATACCGTTATCACGGATGCGGAATTCGAACAGCGCAAAGCCGGGCTTTTGCGATTCCTTTTCATCCACTTGCATCATGACGGAACCACCCGCATGCGTGTACTTGATGGCATTCGAAAGCACATTGAGCAACACCTGGTTCAAGCGGAGCTTATCACACACGATTCCTGAATTGCGGATATCCGTCTTCACTTCAAATGCAAGATTCTTGGCATCGACATCCGCCTGTACAATATCCTTGAGCGTATCGATAATATCGACGAGACTTTCGGTATTTTCCGACAAAGACATCTTACCCGATTCAATGCGGCTCATGTCAAGCACATCATTGATCAGCGAAAGCAAATGGTTCGAGCTTTGTCCAAGCTTTTTCAAGTAACCCAGCACAACATCCTTTTCATCGATATGCGCCATGGCAAGTCCGGTAAAACCGACAATAGCATTCATCGGCGTGCGGATATCATGGCTCATGTTCGAAAGGAACGCCGTCTTTGCACGGTCGGACGATTGCGCCATCGAAAGCGCCTTTTGCAGCATGACCTGTTGTTTTTCAAGCAAGTCGTTCTGTTCCGCAACCTTTGCGTCCAATTCAATTTTTTCGACTTGGTCATCGCTCAAGAGCATAAACGAAAGAACAAACGAAACGACTTCATTTTTTTCATCACGTTCAATCGTTGTAAATCTGGCGCGCAGCCATTCACCGCTTTCAATCTTGAATTCCAGTTCGCGCTGGTCGGCTTCTTTCAAGAATTTCTGCACATAGAACAAGTTCGAAAGCTTTAGCCAATCCTGTTTAAAATCATCCGCAACAAGGCCACTGATTTTCTTGACTTCACCAGAATACGTGCTGTACGGCGGACGCTTTTCCACCCACGACACATTCGAAGCCTTGATGGTACGGAAAGAATTATCCTCGACATTCACAAAGTAAATAGAAACGTAATCATCATAGAGGATATCGTTCACGAAATCCTTGAGAATCAAGTCGTCCTTTTCTGCAAAGCCAAGAGCGACAGCCTTTGGGCTATCAAACTCATTGCCCACTTTCACAAATTTCATTTCGCAATAGTGCGGGCGCCCATCGACATTGCCTCGATATGTTGTAATAAACGTTTTTCTCAAGGAGAGTTCTCTCTTGATATTATCGATTGCACCGGCATCAAGCATCATTTGACGGTCGCGTTCCCAGACAACGCCATTCACATAATCTTCAAACGCCTTAGAATACAACACGCCCGAACGGAAACGGCTACCAAAAAGCGACATGGATTCCTTATTCATCGAATAAGGCGTAATGGAATCTTTTTCAAGATCGATGTAATAGACCGAGGAATACTCCGAAGCCAGGATATCAATAATTTCCAAATCCTGCTCGATCTTTTTCTGATGCATGCGAGCTGTACGAATCTGCTCGTCCTTATCGGCAAAGCCAATCACAAAAGCTCTTTGCTTTTTGTTTACCGCAACAACCTTACATTCGCAAAAACGGTCGGCATAGTTGACGTACTCAAAGCTTGTAACGCCTTGTTTCTGAAGAAGCGGCTTTAAGTTTCTAACAGAAAGTTTCCTGATAACGAAATCGACATTTTCTGGAGAGACAACTTTATTTGCAATAAAGTCGATTGCAGCGCCATACGTCATTTCGTTCAGCGAATTGCCAAGCATTTTCTGGATATTCGTATTCAGCTTATGTGCGGTCACCTTGTCCGATTCCAAATCGCAATAGAAAATGCACGAGTAATCCGATGCCAAAAGCGACGTCACCGCAGCATCTTCTTCCATACGTTTTCTGCGGTTGATTTCGTTTTCGGCAAAGCCTGCCACAAGCTTTAGCACCGCAAAATTCTTTTGCGATTCCTTCGGGTTGTCGAGCACGAGAAATCCATAGCGTCCTTCGTCAGACACGATCGTCGAAACACTTATACCCTTTACATCCTGAATCGGTAGTTCGCTATACAATCTTTCCCAAACACCATATTCGTCATTTTGCGAATCCAGATAAACAGCGTCCATATCCCCGACAGATTCAATCCACGGATTAACGAACACAAACGGAAGCCGCTGAAGGTCAGCCTTACTAGGCCTTACCCCCTTACGGCACCATTCATACGTGCTACTCAGGTATTGCTTATCCCTGTCGCTTTCGAGAATGTAAGCTCTGTCGGCCGCATAAAAAGAAGCAAGCGTCGAAAGCAGTTCTTCGATAGCATCCCTCGAACGGTTTTCCTTATAAAGAACATCGATGCAATCTCGAATAGCAGCATCCTGCTTTTGCTGCTCCGAAACGTTATAAGCCACCATCATGGCCTGATACTCATTCAAGATTTCATCCTTGGAAACGTAACAGACAAAGCGGCTGTAATGCCAACCGATATGCGGCGAATAAAATCGACAAGTGTATTCCGGGATCGAATCGCCTTTTTGGAACTGCTCAATCAGAGTCTTCGCCGAAAGATGCTGAACAAAAGTCCGCCTGTATTCCTTATCGACAAGTTGCTCAGCAATTTTGCGGACAACCGCATCGTACGACGGAAATTCAGAGGAAAACGAATCACTCACATCGACCGACTTGCCCTCGATTATCTGGATAAACGGCCGAATAATTTTCCCTTCGGAAAGATTCACCTTGAAGTAACTGTAGGCCTTATCAAGAATAGCTCTTCCATAAAGTTTTTCGTTCAAGGCACTTTGCAAACGCTCTCGCTTCACGTCCAAATCCATCGTCGTGATTTCTTGACGCATTTCTTCTTCAGCCGTCTTTTGGATTAACGCAAGCTCTGTTATATCCTTGTGCCAGCCTTCAAGCCGTATGCCCTTTTTATAATCAAAATTACGGTTCCCTCCGCAACGCACAAATCGGACACGACCATCGGGAGAATGCCATGGGTACTGAATTTCAGCCGCCTGACCGACGCTCATCTTATCGACATACGCCTTGACTTCAGCAAAATGCTCAGGATCAATATTATCGAACCAAGCATGAAAAATATCTTCGCCAGAAACGCCCTCCGAAAGACCAAGCAACTTCAGCATGGTTTTGTTAGCGCTCATGCGTGGTGCACAGCCATCATCAATTTCAACAGCCCATAGCCCAATGCCAACGGCGTCTAAAATATTTGTCGTCAAGGGGTTAGAATTTTCAGCCATAAACATTTACCATAACTACCTTATAAAAATAATACGTTTTATTACCAATATTTCAAACCAGTGAAAATAATAATGTCAAGCCAAACAACACTTTTTTACGACATTTATACCATATTTACAGAAAAATTTTCCAAAAAGTAAACGCCCGCGCATGGCGGGCACGACAACGCCATAAAAGAAATCCCGAACATCATACGATGTCCGGGATCCTTTCCATATACAACAAAGACTAGAAGAATGCAGGCGGCCAACGCGGGTTCTTGGAGGACATATCGATCTTGTAGAAGTCCTTCTCGAAACGTCCGTCGTCCATGCCGTACATCTGCATCACGTGGCGAGCAATCCACTTGCCGAGCTTGAGCACAGTGAGCTTCTTGCGGAGGCGACCCTGGCAGTCACGGTTCATGATATCCGGAAGCGTGGAGGTCGTGAGAATTTCGTCGATGGCGTGGCTGTTGAGCTTTTCGCGAGCTTCAGCACTGGTGTGGAAGTGCGTCACGCCGAAGCATACGCGGTTCGGGTGGCCCTTCTTGATGTGTTCGCAGCACTGCACAATCGTTGTACCGGTACGGACCATGTCGTCGAATACGATCACGTCCTTACCTTCAATTTCTTCGATGCTAATGTCGGAAAGTTCCGGGTTGAAAGTCATAGAAATTTCGCGTTCACCCGTACGAACCTTGTCCATAACAACGCGCTTGCATTCCGGGAGCTGGAGAGCATCGTACACGGCGTTCATGAACGGACGTGCGCCCTTGTCCGGAGAAACGATCACGAGGTTGTTGCCATCCTTACCGGTTTGAACAAAGTTGCTGTTCTTGATGTAGTGGGCATAGACGTCGGTCGGAATCAAGTTGTGGAAGTGACCTTCGAAAACATCGTTGAAAAGGTTCTGCACCTTGATGCTGTGGTTGTGGCAAGTCACAACGGCATCAACGCCGGCTGTCTTCAAAAGCTGAGCGTAGAGGAGGCTTGTAAATGCCTGACCGTCAAACTTCTTGAGGTCGATATCCGGGCGATCTTTTTCGAGTTCGCCAATGCGGTGCGGACCGCGGTCCTGGGCGCTATAGAACAAATCCGGTTCCACGAGAACGACCTGTTCGGCACCGTTATCCTTGGCGGCGCGAGCGAGGATGCAGTTGCGCATGGCGTAGTCGTTACGGCTGCGTTCGTGGTTCGAAACCGAGCAAATCAAGACAATCTTGCCTTCCAAGCGGCGGCCGATATGTTCCATATCGTCCACATCCAGCATGTAGCGGGGGCAGAATTCGGAGTTGGCGAAAGTCTTCAGGGAGACTACGTCGGAGATATCTTCACGGAGGCCGATGTACTGAGCCATGTCGATGGCAAACGGATCATCGGTAAAGTTGCCGGTCACGATAAAACGATCTGACATTTTCCTAGCCTTGATTTAAGGGTTGTGAGTGATTAGACCAAATATAGTTAGAATTGGGCGGGGTTTCAAGTTTTGAGCATCTAAAAAAACAAAAACAAATTGTCAGGGACGTCGCAAACCGCGTGATTTAGAACAAAGTAACTATTTGTTGTACAAAGAAGCCGCCCACACGGGAGCGGCTTCTCTTAGCAAATCTAAAAACTTAGATTAGTTGCGCTACTTCGTTGCGCTGTCCTAAGCGGCTCGGTCATATTAGCAAGTAAACTTGCTAATGCGACTTTCGCCTGATTAGGCGTTGCGCTACTTCGTTGCGCAGGCCTTGCGGCTCGGTCATGCCGGCAAGCAAGCTTGCCGTCGCGACACTCGCCTGATTAGGCCTTCTTGCAGCCCTTCTTGCACGGAGCTTTCTTAGCCGGAGCCTTGGCACCCTTGCGCGGATCGCCAGCATAGACAGCAGCCTTGCCGAGTTCTTCTTCGATGCGGAGCAAGCGGTTGTACTTGCAGACGCGGTCCGTACGAGAGAGGGAACCAGTCTTGATCTGGCCAGCGGCAGTACCGACAGCGAGGTCAGCAATGAAGGTGTCTTCGGTTTCGCCAGAACGGTGAGAAACGATCGGAGCATAGCCTTCGACCTGAGCGCGCTTGATAGCAGCGAGGGTTTCAGAAACAGAACCGACCTGGTTCACCTTGATGAGGATAGCGTTAGCGATGCCAGCCTTGATGCCTTCGTCGAAGATGGTCGGGTTCGTAACGAACAGGTCGTCACCAACGAGGTTGATCTTGCCACCGAGCTTGTCGGTAAGAACCTTCCAACCTGCCCAGTCTGCTTCATCGAGACCGTCTTCGATGGAGAAGATGGAATACTTGTCAATGAGCTTTTCATAGAGCTTGACCATTTCAGCAGACTTGAGGGTCTTCTTGGTGCTCTTCTTGAACGTGTAAGTAACAGCCTTGGAGCCTTCCTTTTCAGTATCCTTGTCGCAGAATTCGGAAGAAGCAACGTCAAGAGCGATCTTGATGTCCTTGCCGAAAACGTAACCAGCGTTTTCAGTAGCGGTCTTCAAAGCAGCGAGAGCCTTTTCGAGGGTCATCACGTCCTTGATTTCGTAACCGAACTTGTTCTTAGCCGGCTTGATAGCAACGCCCGGAGCAAAGCCACCTTCGTCACCGACGGTCGTATCGAAACCACCCTTCTTGAGGACAGCCTTAAGAGCGTGGAAGATTTCGGTCACCATCTGGAGACCCTTGGAGAAAGTCTTAGCGCCAACCGGAGCGATCATGAATTCCTGGAAGTCGATCGGAGCGGAAGAGTGAGCACCACCGTTGATCACGTTGCACATCGGGCACGGGAGGGTGAGCTTTTCAGTGCCATGGAGCTTGGCGATGTACTGATAAAGCGGAAGGCCAGCGGACTTAGCAGCAGCAACGCAGACAGCCATGGAAACGCCGAGGATAGCGTTTGCGCCGAGGGTGTTCTTGAGCATGCGGTTGCCATCGAGTTCGATCATAGCATCGTCAACTGCAGTCTGGTCAGCGGCATCCATACCGATGATCTTCTTGGCAATCTTGGTGTTGACGTTCTTCACGGCAGTGAGCGTGCCCTTGCCGAGATAGGTCTTCTTGTCGCCGTCGCGGAGTTCGCAAGCTTCGCGTTCACCGGTGGAAGCGCCGCTCGGAACAGCAGCATGACCAACGGAACCGTCGTCAAGAGTGACATCAACTTCGAGAGACGGATTGCCACGGGAATCCAGGATCTGACGAGCCCAAACTTTTTCGATTTTAGCCATTTTATTTAACCTTCTGTTAAAGTGAAAATTTTTGTGTTTTAAATATAAAAAAGTGGTTAGTGATTAGTGGTTAGTGATTAGAAAAAAATGTGAAGATTTAGTTATTAGAGGTTTGTTGATGTTTCCCATCATCCTGAGCCATGCAAAGGATTTACTTGGACGATCCAAACAAGCCCAGCTGTACAAAAGCTCCAAAACGGAAATGGCGATTTGTAATTCTTACATGACCGCCCAAATCAATATAATATCCACCTTCCTTATAACTACCGGAATAAACGATCCTAACACCAGCAGCCTGAGACCAGCCTAGTTCCCAGCCTTCGGAATAAACTAAATTACTAATCCCATAATCAACAAAATGATGTGATTCAAAGAGCCCAATTCTAGATTTTTCAGACAGAGCCCAATAAGTATTGCCAATCAATATGTATTCAACCCATTCCGAAATCCTATCACGTTTTTCTCTGTTAATAGTGGGATCATTGGGACTTCCAGAAACCAACATAGATAAAATAAACGCCCACAAAAATTCATCAGATATTCTGACTCCATCCGACCGAATATCTACATCTACAGATAAAGCTGTCATGCCAGCACCTACGCCATCTTTTCCCCAAAGACGTCTATTATTTCTTATTCCAAAAAACGGAATTTGAATTACTGATGGAGCATGATAAGCGATTTCCATAAAAAAACCGCTCGGAAAATATTCATACTTAGCATCCGATGTTTTTTCAATCCCAGCATCAATATGTTCGACTTTATTCGTATCAACAACGCCGTTCGTATCAACATCCAGCGCAAGCGAAATTTTCGAAAGAGAATCTGCATCCAACGAGTCCTGCAAATCCTGCGCAGACGGTTGTGCAATAGCACATACCGCAAGCATCAAAATGCAGAATAACACATTTGATCTCATTAAAGAACTCTCAAAGTTCGTTTTTCGAAACACTCTTTTTGAATATACAAAAATATTTTTATTTCTCTACAACATGCCCCGAGAGTTCTCGGAAATCGCCTATTTTATACAAGGTAATTCCAGGCGAAACCAAGTGAAATACAGACTGTTCTGCAAGCGTTTCCACGTTGAACTCGAAAGAATCCAGGCGGTTGCGGTAGCTGTCCGTAGAATTGTCGAACGAAACCATGTAAGGCGGGTGCAAAATCTTGCCCTGGTTCGCAAGCGAAATAAGCTCGACTCCGACCCTGTCGTTAGAAACAACCCACGCATCCACAGGCGGGATTTTTTTCACGAGCGTCATTAAAATTTGTCTATAGCGTGCGTGTGCACGCGGTTCCTGCATAAAGTCATAAGGGCTCGCATGCGATGCATCGGTCGCTTCGAGCACCTCAAGCCCCACATTCTTAAGACCTTTCAAGCGATCCCTCGACCACATGCTCATGTGGTAAGGCGAAACAAAGGCAATTCGCGTCATGCCTTTTTTCTTCAAAAAGCGCCCGACAATGCGCCCCGGAAATTCACCAAAAGCGAGATTAAAAAATGCAAATCGCTTTTCTTTTTTCAGCGCACGCGGAATGTCGTACAGCGGATGTTCCCACCACACAGCCACAGGGAAACGCGTCGTTGCAAGCTTTGCAAATAACTTATTGATATTGAACACGAGCATCGTCGAGACAGCAGCACCAAAGCAGCCTCGGCAATCCTCCAACTTGATGCGGTTACCACTAGCGTCTAGGAATGCGCCTTCATCCTCGAAATAGCCTAGCGCCTTGACGCTTAAGTTATTGCGATGTGCCTCCACATACACTTTTCGCATAAACGAAAGTTCGCGTTCACCAAGGCAATTAAAATCCCCGTTAGGGTTACAGCGCATAATTAGGAGAATTTCTTTTGTCTTAGAAACCGCCAACCGGGCATCGACAAAATAATAACGACCTTGCCCCTTGCGTTCCAAAGTTCCCTTTGCATGCAATGATTCCAGTGTACGCCGCATGGTTCCTAATGTCGTCGCATAAGACTGACACATGTCCTTGATTGACGGGAGCGGGCGATTAACCGAAATCTTTCCCGACTTCCAGTCCTCCAGCAGCAATCGCTCTACGCGTTCCGTTTCACACTCGTGCGCGGATACCTCGATTTTAGGTTTCGCCCCCCAAAAGTAGCCGTTGCCGTGTTCTGCATAAATCTTCCCCTGAAAGGCCAGTTTCTTGTATGCACGGAAAACGGTGAACGTCGAAGCCCCCGAAGACGCAGCCACCTCGCGCACAGACGGGAGCCGCTCCCCATCCTTGAAATTAGACGATTCAATCCACTTGCAAAAATCTTCGATTGTCATGGTGAGCCTCAAAAGAACAGTAGATACAGTTTAGAAGAAATATAGGATTTATAAGAATCACCAAAAGGAAGATGAGGAAGAAAAAAAACTACAAGTACATAGCCATATAGGCAGGAATGTAGGTGATTCCGTTCTGTATTTTCAGGTTTCCTGGATGTACTACGACACTATGGTCAATTCGCCCAGAGAATTTTTCGATAAACTTTTCTAAAGAAGTTGTCGTATAATTCCGGCTGGACTTGACTTCGATGGGAATTATCTTTCGGCGAAGTTTGTTTCCTGTTCCTATCAAAAAGTCAATCTCAATGTCATTGCGCTTCTTTTCTGCGTTGTAATGATTGTAATAGTAAAGTTTATGTCCATTGCACGACAGCATTTGAGCCACAACATTCTCGAAAAACATTCCCTCATTTAAAGAAAGTTTTCCCTGTAGAATTTTTAGATAAAGATCTTCATCGGCAAGCTGATTTTCATCAAACGTATGGCTAATCAAAAGTCCCGTATCGCCCATATAGCACTTGATATATGCCCTTTTCTCGTTTAACGAAAGTCCTATGTTTGGGTCTGTCGTATTGAAGCACTCGTTGGCAATCATCGAATCCGCGAGCCAAAAGAACGTGTCTTCATAAGATTCACCCACGCTACCTTCAACACCCCTTAGACGGACCCGTTTTTCATGTTGCGAAAGGAACGACGGAATCTGGTCGAAAATGGACTGTACCTTTGAACGGTATTCGCGACCTATTTTTGCAATGTCGTTTCTGTAGGTCTCAAGGATTTTTCTTTTCTCAACATCGGCAGCAGAAAAATTTCTGTCATTTTGTATAAACTGCGCAACAGCTTTTGGCATTCCGCCCACAAGCATGTACTGGCGGAACAAAAGCGTCGCTTTCTTGTGTAGATTATTCTCTAACGGAATCTTGGAATCGAAACATTTTTTTGAATAGTCAATAAGCGGAGCTTCACCCAAAGCAAGGCAAAATTCCTCAAAATCCATAGGGAACATCTTTACGGAATGCTCTTCCGACGGGAGATTGATGTCTTTCACGTTTTCCTTGATTGAAATCAGTGACCCCGTTTCAATGATATCGTAACGCCCGTCCTTGACCAAATACTTGACCGCTTCCCTTGCTTTGGGGAACTTTTGAATCTCGTCAAAGATGACAAGCGATTTTCGGCGATGCAAAGTCTTATGGTAAACAGACGAAAGGAGCATCCAAAATGTATCCAAATCGTTCAGATGGTTCTGGAAGGCCTCCTTGACGGTAGCGCTGGCAATCGTAAAATCTACCAGAAGGTAGCTCTCGTATTCATTTTTCCCAAATTCTTCGACGATAGTGGATTTGCCGATGCGTCTAGCCCCCTCTATCAAAAGAGCTGTATCGCCATTGGATTTAGCCTTCCAGTCTAAGAGTTTCTTGTAGATTTTTCGCTTAAATGGCTTCATTTTTCCAGCCTTTTTTACAATACGCAACATTAAATATACACAAAAATCAAACAAAACGCAATGTTAAAAACGATAAAATTCGAATAAAACGCAGGGTTAGAACAAAAAAAAGCGCATCAAGACTAAATTTTTTCCAGTTCGTCTCTCATAGCGGGGCGATTCTTGAACCGCGACAGCCAAGATATTTTCAGCCGGTTGACTTCCGGGAGGCCGCCTTCGTACTTGAGCAGTTCGCCCGCTTCGCGGACAACATTCCTGTATTCCTTACGGTTGCTGGCACGCACCATTGCGCCATCCAGATATTCCATGAACATCTTGACAAATTCTGCATTGTACTTGGGGCACAACGCCTTGCCGTAACGCTTGAAATAAAAAAAGCTCGGCCCAATCGAAAACACCCTGCAAAAAGACGCATAGAGTTCATCCGTCATGTTTTCGTACGCAAGGACATCCATCCGAAAGTCCCATTTGGTAATCGAATTCAATAATTCAACCAGAGCGCCTTTCCACCGTTGCTTAGGGACAAAGTCCTTGTATTCCTTGTAAAAATCCATTCTGGATTGCGCAACAACCATCGTTTTCAGCATGTCGCCGAACTTTTCTGTCTGGCCTGTCGCACGGTACATTTCTTTCAACTTGGCATGGACCTTTTCTGCAAGCCCCGGCCAGTTTTTATGCGTGTCCAGCAAGTTCGTTAGGCATTTCTCGGCTTCTTCGAATTTCGATTCTTCCACCAAAATATCGAACAGCAAAAAGGCGGAATCCGTAAACGTCGCATAGTCGGCAAGATACTTCTTGACTTCGGAATTGTCCATTTTCAGCTTACGCATTACGGTAGCGCGTGAACAAGCCCAGCCCCCTATACGGTACGAGCGGATACTGTCACTCTGTTTTTCACATTCGATAATCTTGTCGAAAAACTTGAGTTTCGCCTTCAGGTCGGCCACACTGTTGAACGCCTCGTTGTACACATCCCACAGTTCGCCTTCCACAAGCCACATTTCCGTTTTCAGGATGTTGTTCTCTATCCACTTGCGGCATTCCGTAATGACATCGGCCGACGCCGTATTCAAAAAACTCATCCAAAGACTCTTGAATTCCGGCAGGAGAATTGACATTTCGCCGTTCGAGTCGTCAATGTTCAGGTTCCCGAGCTTTTTCGTGAAATGGACCAGGACCTTCTTGGCGCCGTCATTGTTTACAAACAGGCGAAGCCTTTCAATTCGCTCGAAAAGATTCAGCATGTCATTCGTGAAATAGCGCGCGTCGCGGTAAGCGATAAGCCCACCGTCGCGATACCTGCGGACGATGCTGTCGAACTGGGCGGTGAGATCTTCAAGTTTTAGTGGTTGCATGGTTCGGGTTTCCATGGCTCTTTAGACAATTCTTCCGCAACTTGCGGAAAATTTTTGCGGATACAATTACGCTTCTGATTCACCGATTAGAAAATCTCCCTTGATTAATACGAGAAATTCTTGTGGGTTCATGATTGCACAATCTACTTAGCACGGCGCAATACGTATTTTCCCTTGCCTGCGCCCACAACAGGTTCCACTATATTTAGCGTTTTCATCCGCTTTATAAGATTGGTCGCAGTAGCCGGAGCACACTTTAAGATATCCACAATATCGCCAGCACCAAAAACTTGATTTATTTGGATTTCGTTCACAAGTTGCAATATTTTATCCCTTACCGAGGCATTCAACTTAGCATCTAAGATCTCAGACTTGAGCCGAGCAATCCCTAAGTTTTCACCATCAATCCCTAAGTTTTTGTCACCAATCCCTAAGTTTTTCGACCCAAATCCCGAATTTTTAACGATAGCCTTCAAAATGAAAGCATCCTGCCGATATTCTGGTTTCGGCAATCCCTGCGCTTCCATTTCCCGACACATGCGATCAACACCTTCCCCAAAATCCTTCACATACTTGTAGTCCTTCAGGTATTCCGCAATATGCGAATTACGGGCAAAATGAGCGTTTCTGATCGCTTCTATCTTCACTTGGCTCGGAAGGTTCCCCGGAGACTCGACAACAAGATGGTCATCGAACATTTTTATCTGGATTTCCGTCCCCCGAATGGAATAATCTCTATGGGTCACAGCATTGACAACAAGTTCAGTACGGACAAATTCAGGATACTCCTGCTCCGTCGTGAAGATTCCTCCCTTAGTCAGATAAGTCCGTTCCTTAATCTGCGTCTGGATATAGGCGACAGCCTTCTGAACCTGTTCAAGAATCCGCCCCTCAAATGTTACGTCCTTAACAACATTCATTTCCGCACCGAATTTTTCCTCGATTCCCTCATAACGAATGAAACGCACTCTTGCACGCGGGAAGAATAACTGCGGATTTTTGCCAAAAAGAAGTATTGCGGCAACACTCAAATGAACAACGCCCTCTTTTACTTTAGCAAAGTTATTATTATGCAACAAATACTCATGCGGAGACTTAGAATAGCCAATTAACTTCAAATATTCTTTGAGATAAGCCTCATCGACATCATCATAACCGGATTCCGGAACAAGAACATCTTCAAACGAACGCAAGTCCTTGTCGAAACTGAGAGTCATACGGTCATCGTAAGACAAAATCTTAGACTTGTCGCCAATTCGCAAATAAGCATCATGGGCCTGATTTTCGTGAACAAACGGACTTGCATCAATATGGAATACCAACACATGGTTCGCGCGCCCCTTATAATCAACACACTCAACAAATTCGTGAGCGAAAGGGACTGTCGGCATACAGAAATCCATCGGGACTCGCAGCAGCTCATTTACTTCGCGTTTGTGATGATCGACCCCATCTATTCTACGAGTCTTGTCTGAAAACCCTACAACGATAATCCCGCCATCAGCATTGGCGAACGCACAGACATGGTTCGAAAAATCGCGCGGAGCAATATTAACGCTCTTGCGGTCAAAAGTCTGAGATTCTTCCATTGCAAGGATTTCTTCTATACGCATATTTTTCCTCTAGGAGCTAAAATAGATTATTGGGGCGGTGAGTGCAATAGGCCCGATTTTTCCTCACTTCCCAAGGCTTTTCAGCATCTTCCTGTCTTTATTCTTCCAGAAAGTGAGGCCGTTTCTAGCACCTCCGGCAACAAACGCTGCCGCCATTGACGGGACTACGGGGTGACCCAGCCGTTCGTCGTTGTGCGCGACGGGCTGATTTGCTGAATGCAACGCAAGGCAGAAACGCTGGCCGAAGAAACGATTCCGTCCACCTCGATTCCATCGGAACAGATTTTTCCTTCGAAATACGTCTTGAGTTTGCCCTTCGGGCCGTAATCGAAATGCACGGCATCGCCCACGTTCAAAAGCCCTGCCTTCACAATCTCGTACAAAGCGTTGCTCTTGTCTGTTGTCTTCAAGGATTCCTTTTCCTGAGTCAATTCCAAATCCGGAAAGTCGTAAAGCACCTCACCCTTGCCGTTCATGTATTTCTCGATATGCTGAATCTGCACATCGACCTTCTGCATCGATGCCCATTCCTCAAGGTCGCTCGGGGAATAGTCTATCGGCAAAGAGACAATCGGGTCCTTTTCCAGAATCTTCTGAACAAAACCGTGCACATGGATTTGCTGAATTTTCAGGTCGGATTCAAGAAGCTTCGAGAACTCCTTCTGCTTTCCGATTTCGGCAATGCAAAGTTCCGTAATCTTGTTCTTCGTCTCGCGATTCATCACCGCGACAAGCTGCTTGCTGATTTGCGGAGCGATATGCCCCCACGTTTCGTGGTCGCCGCGTTCCACCTCCAGGATGAACTATCGGTTCCCCTTGAAATCCACGATGATGCCATCGGGAACAGTCCCCTTGCCGCCAGAAGTCCGAATTAAACTTTTTGGTAGCAAGATGGAATAGTCACCGAAGAGAAGCTTGAAGTTGCGGACGACAACCTTCTCGACCTCTTCTTCGGTCTTGAATTGAACCTTGGAATAAAATGTACCTGTGGGAGTGAAGAGCATGGGAAGAGTCCTAATACAATTTCAATTTTTTAGCCAAGTCTAACCTCATTTTTGATAAAGGCCTTTTGTGTATATCCTCATTTGCATAAAACCTATATAATAAGCGCACAATTTGATCATTCGACAAGAATTTCCTATAAGTTGCTTTTATATTTTTTAGATATCCTTTTGTCTGAGCATTCTTATACCAAAGCAGTTCCTCCAACACATCATCAAAAGCTTTATATAAGTCATCAATATGAAAGACATTGTTATGATTTATTTTCAATTGTGTATTTTGGCTATTTAAATGAATATTTCTTGCCATTTTACTTTTATCTACAGATAAACTTGTGATTACTTTTTTATCAAAATCAAATTTAAAAGGATCCAAATCATTAGAGTCATCCGTATACAAATAGAACTCGCTATCTTTGATGCTTTTCCATCGATTGCAGAACGGGCAACTTGGTTGCAAATTATAAAACGAAACACATAAAAAGGGGTATTCAGATTTAGGAAGATAATGATCCAACTCATAGCGTCCCATATCATCTAAACATGTTTTTCCTTTAGTGGTCAAACATTGCACATTCGTGTTAACAATATAACTCGCATTACAATAAACACAAGCATTTATCTTAAGATCATCAAAATACGAAACAAATCCATTAGGAGAATTTCGTACATAATCATATCTCAACGCATCAACAATCGCATCATTAAATTGAGTCATATCCTTGGGATCATTCCATGGAGATTCTTCCAAATCCGCTTTAGTCAAAAACAGAGCCCTGTGTTTATAAAAATAATCATTGGGACAAAAGGATTTTGTTTTTTTATAATTATCCCAACTTTTTTTTACCTCTGAAGGTTTCGCTAAAAGTATATCTTCTGGATTATTTTCATCTTCAAAATTGTTTATTATTTCGTCTATATAATCAATATATTTTTGATATCCATTACTCTGCGTTGCGGTAATTTTACTTTTTAAAGCATCCAAATTATCTTTGGGCTTTTGCTTCAAATTTTTAAAAATATTATCACGATATTTTTTCGCAGTTGTTTCAAAATCAGAATAAAGAAGTCGACGCATAATCACTCCTCTTGAGCAATTTTATCAAGCATATAATCTCTTATAATAGGTTCACCTATTAAATTATTAATGCGAGATTTTATTTTTTCTTTATCTATTCTTTTCTTACTATCAAAAGAATCAATTAACTTGTCTATTTGCTTTTGAGCATACGCTCCTATAAAACCGTTTTCCAAAAAGAAGCTTTGATGCAAAACATCGCAGATATTCGCTGCAAACGGATTGACACGAATAGTATCGCTTACATCTCTCCCGTTTTTTAAATACAAAATGTTTTGTTTAGGAACATCCGACAGGACAAAAGGAGAATGTGTTACCAAAATAATATTTATCATAAATTTATTATTATAGCCAAGCCTTTCGATCATAGAAATGAGATTATCGACAAAACAGCGCTGATAATCAGGATGAAAGCTTATTTCTATTTCTTCAAATATCAAGTTGACATTATTATACTTCGGAATATCCTTAGATTTTACGGACATTAAATTTTCTATATGATAAACACAAGTACTTAAAGTGCTAAAAAGTTGTCTTTCACCCGAACTAAGTTTTTCAAAAGGAATATTATTTATTGTTTTTTTATAACCATGTTGGTCTTTGTACAAAAAAACAGATGGGACAAAGAACGGTGGAGGAAGATGACGTTTCAGGTCCATCAAAGAAGCATCTGTCGAATCAAACTTCAGACATTTCAAATAGTCTTCGACAGAAAAGCCATTGGGTTTTCTACTAAGTTTTTTCACCGAATCATAACTGTTTAAAAAATTATACACTTGATGTACTTTAACTGTAATATGTGATTTATCCTCATTTATAATTTTATTTACAAGTGAAGTTAACAAACTTTTTTCTTTTCCCAATACAATCCTATCTAATTTCAATATGTTTCCTAAATCTTGATAATTTGAATATAATGAATATTTAGAAACTATTGACAAAACTTTGTATGCCAAGTAGCCATACGAATAAATTTCCATTTCATCGTACACGGCTTTTTCATCGAACCCAAATTCCTTAGCAATAATACCAAAAATTGTATTTGGATTCCCTTTTAGAAAAGAGCCTAAATCAAAGAAAATATTTTGAACATCTAGAAGAAAATCATTCAATTCTGAATCATATTCTGGACAGATTTTTTTATCAGCTTTCTCAAAAGTCTGATTTTTGATATATTCTTTTTTCGCTAATTCTTTAAGCCATGGATTTAATCGTTCTCGGACATACTGACGATCATATTTAAATGTAACGTTTTTAAGGCCGTATTCATTTATTAGTCTCAATCCTTTTTTTTCAAAATAATAAAGCAACGACGACAATCTAGATACCGTAAAACGTTCTTCTTTTCCCACATCAATCCATCCATCCTCACTTCTATATGGATTAAGAACTATCGCCGTTGCATAGCCATCATTTTTATGGAAAATTCTATGAATCCATGATTTCATAGTAGTCCGCCCTACTCCTGGAATTTCAAAGCACTTTTCCCCCTTATAATCCGAAGATATAAGTGATTGCATAGAATAGTTTGTAACAATACTATAAAAGAAATTCTTCGTCACCCCAATAATGTCAGAAGTTTCTTCACTTATTATAGTCTCTTCACACTCATTCTTTTTCTCAATTAAATAAACCGATTCTCCTTTACAAACAAGAGTGTACAGAATATCATTGATTGTATAATATAGTTCTGCATCAATACCGCAAACGAAAAGTAAATTCGATCTCTCTCTTTTTTTTACATCAAGAAGAAAGGAAAAATTATTGACCATTCTATAAATCAATTCAAGCAAGGATGACTTACCGCTTCCATTCATGCCAACAATTGCATGAAGAAAAATATTTTTTCCATATATATTTTCTTCAATATTATATTCGGGATTTAAAACAATCTTATCATTTTCAAGACAACAGCGATTGTTAAAAAAATAAAATCCTGGTTTAAGATTTTTTCTTACAATCTTTGAACAATCTTTGCCGATTTTTAAAGCTGCAATACAAAATAAATTTTTCTGTTCCATTTTCTTCCTTATTTTTATCAAACCAATTTTTTTGTTATTTTCCAGATTCAATCCATTCCATCGGAATTAAATAATTTCCATTTCTCCATTCTTCCACTTCATAAACATTTTCAATACTTCCATAAATATCGGAACCCGCATGGTCAAGAACTATTACTTGCCACTTACCATTCAACGCCGTAACAGAATTCGACAATGTTTGGAATATTTTCTTTACGGAATTTATTTCATCTGGATCATATTGCGGATCATCATCAGAACTCTTTACAGTACGAGGGAAATACACTTGACTAGGTTGGTCAAAAATTGCAAAAGAAGGTGTAAACGAAGCAGGATTCCTCATTTGAGCAAAAAATTCCTGCAAAGCACAAATTAAAGCTAAATGAAAGGAAAGCCAGTTTGAAGCACTACCTATTTCACTCAGTAAATGGTCGTATCCCGAATCATCCTGCACTTTTATAGACAACTCACTTATTGAAAATTCAGGCGGAATGTTTTGATATTTAGGGTCTACATCAAGCGTTTTCAAACGATTCAGCATCAATTGAGAAATTTCTGCCAGCCGATGTTCTAAAAGAGTTTTTGAATCATGTTCCCTAATATATTTTTCACATTCATCAATTCTTTTTTGCAACTCAACTAATTCTTCGGAAAGAGATCCTTCATCAGATAAAGATTCAATCAACTCTACAGTCTTTTCCAATTTTCCTAGAGAACGGTATATCTCTTCCTGACGGGAACTTTCTTGTTTTGCGGATTCATTTTCAGAAAACAAAGCATTTCGCCTCTGTTCCATCAATTTTCTTTCAGAATCCAATTCTTCGAGTCTCTTTTGAAGATTTTGCTTTTCTCGACTTACAGCGGCCGGCATTTCAAATGATGAACTCGCTAAATTTTCATATTTCTTTAACGCTATTGAAATTTTTTCAAATTCACTAGATGCAGCAGGGTGCTCTATGCCTCCGCAAAACGGACATTTGGAGGACTCCTTAGCAATATTTTCAAACCAAGTTGATATTTTCAATCGCTCTATTTTTCGTTTTGTCCCATTTCCAACAGTTTGTAACGCTTTTTCAACTTTCGCCAAATTTCTCAATCGTTTTGAAATACGCGCCACTTCGTCATCAATTTCTTGTTCTTTCAGGTCAAAAGCCTTAAAATCGGCATCAAACGAATCGTTTGCATTTTTTACGGAAACAAGATAACTTTTGGGAGTTGCTATAATTTTTTTCGCAATACTTACTAATTCATCTTGGTCATTCTCTTTTGTTTCTATACCATCTACAAAGCCTAAATGAACTAATTTTTGAACGTCAATAAGTATATTATTCAGCCATATATTTGACACCTTTTTCGTTCTTTCATATTCACGTTGTTTTTGAACAAAAATAAGTTGAAGTTCCTTTAATCGCTTCCTTTTTTCAATTAGTTCAAAATTTTCCGCACCAAGTATAAAAGAGAACCATTTTTTCAGTCGTTCTCTGTATTCCGTTTTATGACTTTTATAAAATAAAATTGCTTGGTTAGCCACAACATCCTGACTTTGCAAAATCAAACGTGTTAGATCGCGAAAACTCAAGCGACTTTCCAACTTAGATGTATTCTCATCGCTTTCTACATACGGAAGCCCACATACTCCATTTAAAATTGTTTTTACGCTTTCTAAAGATTGATTTTTCTCCTCAATTTTATGTGGAATTTCTATTTCTTGCTGGCGATCATAATAAAAATCATTAGAAGCCTTGTCTCCAACAGGAACTTTGCGTGCTATTAAAAATTCATCTTCATCCAAAGAAATAACAAGACCATACCACGAAGCATTATCTCTAATAACCTCTATGGGAATCAAACATTTTGACGAGCCAAGACAATAATCTACAATAGGAATTATTGCAGTTTTACCCGTTCTTGATTTCCCTGTAATAACATTAACTTTCCCTAACTCGAACTTTATAATTCGAGGCCCAAAATTTTCATTTTTCGGCCAAATGACAATATTTTTTACTTGAAAATTCATAGAACAACTCCAAACAAAGAGAGTAATGTATTTAAATTCACTTGAGAAAACCACTTACCTAAAATTTCTGCTTTCTTTTGAAGTTTCATTATAGGCAAATTTTTCAATACAGACATCTGATTATCATCCAGTGACTTAGGATACAATTTTGCAGTTTCGCAATCCCAAACCAACAAACCAAAACTCACAGCAAAATCTACGGATTTCAACGCAATTTCCTTATCCTCATTTATTTTAGAAACAAGGGAGGCTAAAATGTCGGACTGCTTTTTATCAGTAAAACTCTGCACATATGCAGCAACAGTTGTTGTTCGATTTGTTATCCGTTCGTTATAATTTTTTGACATGAGCAAAGAATACACCAAAAAATCCTCGATAACAACAGCAGCATCATTTGTAGAATGATGTTCAACATAACTTTTATTAAAAGCCCATAAAAGGAAAGCTCCTATAAGAGGAGTATTCCATTCTTCATACTCTTCTACTAAACTGCTCATTCTATTCCTGCTTTAATTTATTTTTCCAATCTGGATGCCAACCTAATTCTTCATTATTAGACAAAGCATGATAAGACCCTGCAACAGTTTTATAAGGAGGCTTATGCACTCCTAATTGCATATCCTTATCCATACAATTAATCATCAACAAATGCCCCCTTTGAACATCATCCGATGATTGCATAGTCAAAGATATTTTTTTACGTTCTGATTTATAGGCATCAATCAAATTCTTTTCAAAAATTGCTATATCTTCTTTAGATATTATATCATCATCTATCCATTTAATTCTATTTTCGCCAGCTCTATAAAAATCCAATACAGCAGTTATTTTTTCATCCTGATCTGCATTTACAAAGTCCATTTGTCTAATATAAGTTGGTTTTTGGTTTACTTGATTTTCTGCATAATCGTTTCCAGGAAGTTTTGATCCAGCAAAATCAATCAAGCAATCGTTATTTAATTTTTTTATTTGCGGATACGCATACTTAACCAAATCTTTTCGAGAAATCGTTGCAACTTGTCTAGCAGCAATTTTTTTCATTAATTCTTCTTGAAGCCATCCTGTCAAACAATTAACTAAAACAGAAACATCTCGCGATTCAGGAAGCATTAAACGATTTTTTAAAATGCGCTTTATCTCATCATACACATTATCAGCATTTTTATCACAAACCAATTCAAATCGTGCTACAATTTTTTCAAACAATTTGTAATTTTGATTGAATAGACAATAAACATACTTATATAGCGGATGCTCGGAGTCGCTCAAAACATCAATAACATCTGTCTTTATTGCAGAAAGCGTTGCCGAGACATTATTCGCTCCGGCCTTTGATAATTTTACAATTATCGAATCTTCTTTAGATTCGTGATTCGCATATAGAATAAAAAAGTCCCGATTAGCATCCAATTCATTATTTACAACAGCCTGCGTCCAATTATAAAATGTTTTCCACAAATTCTCGGATCGATCCAATACAGGGGACTTCCCTGCTATAGACGATTTATCTTCTTCTGATATTTTTACACCCTCACCATTTTCAACTCCAACATCACCAAAATCTTCAACCGATACAAATGCATCATCAGATGCTTCAATCAATCGAAGCAACGCTCTCGGATACTGCAATGTATATCCAAATAATTGACCAGCAGCAGAAGAATTCATAAATGCCTCTAGCTATATAAATTTGATTTTACCTCTTCTCCACGGCTTCGATTTCTTCGGTATCGGTGATGCCGTAGAGTTGATAGACAAGAGTGTTGACTTGGGTTTCTAAATCTGTTGTATCTTCACCATTTTTCTTTGCGGTGATGATTTCATCGGCGAGAGTGGCGAGTTGTTGCAGGAGTTCCGCGTTTTCTAGGGGGATGCGGAGGTTTTCGAAGTAGGCTTTGCGGATTTCTCGGGTGCCGCCCATGAGCTCAGGGCAGTTGTACCATATCCAGAGTTTGACAAGGTTGGAATTGAATATGGCGAGGAGGGCTTTCAGTAAGTGGGCCCTATCGCCTTCGGCTCCAGGGTGACTTTTCGCATTGGATTGCTTCGCTTCGCTCGCAATGACGTTTTCCGTTCCCTTTGGCAAATTCTGCGAATTGTCCTTTTCCGTAATGATAAAAGATTTATCGTTGCTGAAAGAGCCGGTTTCATCATAGGTAAACGGAAATACCGATGTCATGTTCGGATATACAATTTTCGGTTTGGCGAATTCTTTATAATATCCGATCTGGTCCTGCGTTTCAAACCATTTGTTGCTGGTTTTCTTGCGAGCCTTGATTTCTTCGCCGTTCACAATATGCTTGGCACCGGTCTGTTCCAACTTTTCGATGCCAAAACTCAGCAGATGATTCTTGATTGCCGGATATTGGTTGATGTCAAGGTTTAATGCCGGGAAAGTTCCGATAAGATACTGGTCTTCTTTTTCCGTCACCCATGCGTTAATGTCTCGACCGCGAAGCAGTGGCTTTATGAGTTCTTCACTCTTGGGGTCTTCGGCAATGAGTTTTTCTCTCGTCTTTCCATCAATAAAGAAAGCGTCGTTGAAGCCGGTCAAAATGCCGCGATAAATCGAAATTGGCATATCTTTCAGAGCCGTGCCGACGTTCATTTTCTGCAATACGGAATCGTGGAGTTTGTTGCGGATACTCCATTCGCTTGCTCCGAAATTTTCTGTCGGGAACTCGAATGTCGCGGCCTTGACTTCTTTTTCGAATTCGCCGTGATAGTTCTTGCTGTTTAGCGAGCACGCCAAAACAGGCATCTTGTCGCCAGACTTTTGCGATACAAATATGCACACGTAAATGGTCGCATCGGCAAAGAACTGGACATCGCCAAAATTGAGAATTTTCTTGAGCGAAGTTTGGCTCATGAATTGTCGCAGTTCCTTGCCGTAATCCACGAGCATCCACTTGTTCGGCATGATGAACGAGAAATATCCGTTCTTTTTCAGCAGGCTGTAGGCACGTTCCACAAAAAGGCAATAAAGGTCTGCGGACTTGTTGTAGCAACTGTAATCTCGTTTGCTGTAAACGTCGCTCATCTCGCCCATGCTCTGGAGCTGCACATACGGCGGGTTTCCTATAATTGCATCGAAGCCAACAAAGCGACCTTTTTCGTCCAAAACTTCTGGAAATTCGAACATCCATTCGAGCGAGTTGGAAAAATCGATGGTATTACCCGCAGAACCATTGTATTCGTCAAACATTTCAATCTGCCCGTCTTCTACGATACGGCTTTTTAGGCCCGCAATTTTCTGACGAAGTAATACCTTGGAATTTTGCGTGCCTCCAGTTTTATAATCATTTACACATTTACGGTATTCAATAAGGGCGGTATTGAGGCTATCTTTTTTGCGGTCGTTCTTTTCTTCTGCACTTAAAAAGTCTGCGACTTTATGACCTGCATTTACAGGATACTGGCTCAGCAGCGAATCGCCGACTTTGATATTGATGTCGATGTTCGGGAGGGTCTGAAGTTGTTTGTAGCCGCTTTCCTTGGTGTAGTAGGCGTTCTTCAAAAGTTCAATCCAAAGGCGTAAACGGCAGATGTTCACGCTGTTGGGGTTCAGGTCAACGCCGAAAAGGCAATTCTCGATAATGCGACGTTTTTCGTTGAACAAGGCTTCTTGATACCGCTGGCTTTCTTCGTTGCCGGGCTTGTATTCGAACGGTTCGCCCTCATCATCAACTACAGAAAGTTCGTCGTTATCAACTTTCAAAATCAGGTCGCGACGTTTGATGCGTTTGCCGTCCGCATCGCACAAAATGTTCAATTCCGATTTGATTGCAAGCAGGCGATTAAGCGCCGACACCAAGAAATGTCCAGAGCCCACGGCGACATCGGCAACGCGGATGTCATCAACAATTTCATTCGCTTCTGAAATGTCTTCAATCTTGTCCAAGACATCTTCCAAATTTTCGCATTTCCAGGACTTTTTTTCGTTAAACTTCTGCACCACGGTCCGTTCCAGCACATCGCGGGCCATGTAGTCGGTGATGAATCCCGGCGTAAAGAAACTGCCGTCTTTGTAGCCGTTGATTTTTTCGAAGATGAGCCCGAGAACCGACGCATTGATGAGCGTTTTGCTCGTAGAGGTCACGCCGCCTTGCGCATCGCTTGCGAAGTTGTAGGCATCAAGGAACTTGAAAATATATTCCAGATTCGGGAGCGTGCCTTTTGCGCGTTTGCCGCGTTCATCCTTCAAAACGGTCTTGTTGAAAATTTCCATCTGGGCATCGGGAATGCCGCGGATTTTCAGGTGCTTTTCGTCTTCGGTCGGTTCAAACAGCGAACTGTTCAGGTAAGGGACATTCGGGTAACGCTTGAGCACGTCTTCGTCGCGGTCCTCGATTTTCTTGCCGAGCACCTTGAAAAAGAAAATATTCAGTTCGTCGAAGTTCGCTATTTTGTCTATACTCATGAACCGGTACGAAACATCGCCCTTTTGATACATGAGGATTTGCGATTCAACAAGTTTCAGGAACAGCAGGCGGTTCACCCATGTGATGCAGAGACGGAGTGCCATTGCCTCGCATTCTTCCTTGTTCGGGAAATCGTCTTCGAGCTGATAGATGGCACTTTCAAGGAGGCTCGCCTTGTCGCGATTTGCGGATTTCTTGCGTTGAATGACTTTCTTGCCACCCTTTTCTTCTTTCACTTCTTCGAGGCCGATGATGTGCAAGAGTTCCGCATAAAAATTGCGGTCGAGGCTGTTGCTGTCGTTTGCGAAAGGTCTGGCGAGGAGGGTTTCCGGGGAGAGGAATTTGAAAAGAGGGAGGAGCGGTGTGGAATGTGAAATGTGGGATGTGGAATGGATTGCTTCGTCGCTTGCGCTCCTCGCAATGACATGCGAGGCGAGTGCAGCGGAACCGCTTGCGTGTTTCATTGCCGAGCCGATGCGGTCATGCGCTTGCGCAATGACGTTTTTACAAGCATCTTCCAAATTAAAATGCACGACGTTGATGTCGCAGGAGGCGAGGAAATCGTCGATGGCGGGTTTCGCGATATCGTTGTAGAAATCGGAGGTCTTGTTGCCGCTCATCTGATTCGCCTTGAATTTTAGGAACTGATCGTATATCGGTTTTGACTTGTTCCCAAAATAGCGGATAAAGTCCTTAACGTCGAAGAAATACCATTCGTCAAAATTTGTGATGGCGAGCCACTTGATTTCGTGATTGCCCGAATGCACGTATTCCAGCATAAAGTAATAGACAAGTTCCTGCAACGATTTTACGTTCGGATGCTCCGCCGAAAACATTTCTGCCGCATTCGTCGGCGACTTCGCTTCGATAATCACTGCCGGCTTTGCACTTGCCGTATTGCCGTTAAAAATCGCAAGGTCTATCGGGCGGTTGACCTGCACCGAATAATCGGGCTCAAAAATCTTGCGTAAAAAGTTCCAGATTTCGCCCTTGTGGTATTCTTCGTCCTGCGCAGTGTTCCGCTTGCTGTAAAGATTCTTGAGCGAAAGCTTGAAATCCTCCATCTTTTCGACGGGGACAGGGAGCTTGAGAAACGCGGAATTGACGGACTTTTTAGGCGAATTGAACTTGATTGACATACAAGCGAAATATACCCTTTTTTGAAGACAAAAGATGGCAATCCCATAGTTTTAAGGGCAAATCCCGTTTTTTTGCAGTCGGGGCGTTGCGGGGTGTCCCCGCTAGAAGGGGTAGCGGCCCTTCGACAAGCTCAGGGACCTTGGGACCTGTGGTTGGCGGAGGAGAGCGAGGGGGAGACAAACATACATAAATGTCAGGAACAAGAAACACCCAGCAATCTAATTTATGTAAGGAAACAAATCTCATCTCAAACATCGAGGCTATCATGTTCAAATCGTTACTATTCACATTGGGGATCTTGCCTATGACCGCTTTAGCATTCCAAGTCGGCGCCTGGGTCGGTGGCCCCGGCCAATACCCGCAGCCCACTCAAGAAAACGTGCAGGCATTCCAGGATTTGCAGGGCACGCACATTGACCTCATCAGCTACTTTGCGCTCTTCGACATGAACGACTGGGACGCGACCGAAGAGTATGCAAATGTCGCAAAAGACAACGGCTCCACGCTTGTGGTGACCTGGATGGCAAACGGCTATAACGCGCAAGATTTGGTGAACGGCAAGGCCGATGAATACATCCGCGACTACGCCAAGGGTGTTAAAGGCTATGGCGAAGAAATCTGGCTCAGGCCGCTCCACGAAGCAAACGGCGACTGGTACGATTGGAGTGTAGGCAAGGCTGGCGCAGGCAACACCGATGCAAACGTCGCCGAAGCATTCCGTCATATCGTAAAAATCTTCAAGGAAGAAGGCGTAACGAACGTCAAATGGGTATGGACCACCAACGCCTCAAACGCAGGAAAGGGTTCGACGCTCACCGGCAACTACCCCGGCGACGAATACGTGGACTACATTTCCATCGACGGTTACAACTGGGGCAAATGCCAAAGCTGGTCTAGCTGGCAGACGTTCTCGCAGGTGTTCAAAAAATCCTACGACGCACTCGCCAAAATCAACAAGCCGCTCTTTATCGCCGAAATTTCCAGCTCCGAACTCGGCGGTAACAAGGCCGAATGGATTACGGACATGTTCGAGCACTTTGCTACAGACTTCTCCCGCGTATTTGCGGTGATGTGGTTCAGCCAGAGCAAGGAAGATAACGAAGGCGACTGGGCGCTCAACACTTCACAGGCTGCAGTTGATGCATGGAAAGCAGGCATCGCGAAGATGAAGGCTTTGGACAGCAGCACCTCCATCAAACCAGCCGGGAGGGCATCCAGCAGTTCCTTTCGCCTGCAAGACGGCAAGCTCTACATGCAAACCGGCAAAGCATTAAAGGCAAGTGTCGTGCAGTTTGACTATCAGGGCCGTGTCCTGTGGCAGAGCCCGGTGCAGCACTTCACCGCGGGCATACACGCTATCGACGCTCCCAAGGCAAACGCACAAAGCATTTACAAGTTATCCGTGAAGCGCTAAACAAAACTTATTCATAAAACTCCTTGGACAACCCCCATTCTAGCTCCTTCAAAACGCTAGAGTGGGGATTTTTTATTTGTATGCACGCAAAAGGGAACATCACCAATAATTCAGATTTTCCGCAGCACAAAACTCGCGCAAAGCCAAACACTAGAGACACTTTGAATTTTTTATGCGCTTTTGTTCGGGCTCTTCGAAAGCGCTCAAAGTATCTTTTAAATATAACAGTTCAAGAAACTTAACGGAGCCTTATGAACAACAAACTATTCACATCTCTTTGCGCCGCGCCAGTTGCAGCGATGGCGATCCAAATCGGCGCTTGGGTCGGAGGCCCCGGACAATCCCCGCAGCCCACCAAAGAGAATGTACGGGCGTTCCAAGACTTGCAAGATGCTCATCTTGATCTTATCAGTTACTTTGCAGTTTTCGACGTGGACGACTGGAAGCGGGTGCAAGTTTACGCAGACATCGCAAAAGAAAACGGATCGACGCTAGTCGTCACATGGATGCCCAAAGGCTACAGCGCCCAAGACATTGTGAACGGCAAGACGGACAACTACATCCGAGAGTTCGCAAAGGGCGTCAAAAATTACAGTGAAGAAATCTGGTTGCGCCCCCTGCACGAAGCGAACGGCGATTGGTACGACTGGGGCGTGGGCAAAAAAGGCGCCGGGAATACCGATGCTAATGTCACCGAAGCATTCCGCCGCATCGTCAAGATTTTCCGCGAAGAAAACGTGAAGAACGTCAAATGGGTCTGGACCACGAATGTCACGAACCACGGCGAAGGCGCCACGCTCACAGGCAACTATCCCGGTGACGAATACATCGACTACATTTCCATCGACGGTTACAACTGGGGCAAAAGCCAAAGCTGGTCCAGCTGGAAGTCCTTTGCACAAGTATTCGACGATGCCTACAAGGCACTCGCAAACATCGACAAACCGCTCTTTATCGCCGAAATCTCCAGCTCCGAAAAAGGAGGGAGCAAGGCCGAATGGATCGCCGACATGTTCGAGCACTTCAGCACCGACTACTCACGCGTATTCGCCGTGATGTGGTTCAGCCAAAGCAAAGACTACGAAGGCGACTGGGCGCTCAACACTTCGCAGGCTGCCGTCGATGCCTGGAAAGCGGGAATCAAGAAGATGAAGACAAATTCTAAGGGCAAAAAGAGATAAACCGATATTCTACCATATCCAGCCGTCTCGAAGCATAACAACTTCCCATTTCCCCGAACGCTTGGACAAGTAGTAAAAGCCACCTCGACCATAGCCGTCATTCACATTCAAGGTTACCATATCATGGTTCTTGTTTAATACCGCACTCACTATGGTCGGGTAAGAATGAAAAGAAAAATCATCATCCCAAAAACGTGGCGAAACGGGAATCTCCCACATCAAAAAACGGCGGTCCCCTCGCGCTTTCGTTTTCATAAAATTGTTCAATAACGATTCATATTCCTTGTTTAGAACAAGAACCTGCTGGCCTATCGGAGTTTTTTCCATGCAGGCAGATTTCGTTTTTTTCCACTCTTCCCGCTTTATATGGAACGGCTCAATCTTTTGAAAAGCCTTCATGTCAGCGGCTACAGTATCAACATAACGCACCTGCAACTCTTGAACAAAATAAGCAACTTTAAACATACTAGTAGAATCCTTTTTCAAGGCCGACAAAGCTTCTTCAAACGGAATACCCATAATCGCCGCTTCATGATCTTCCTTAGTTTCCCATTTCCACCCAGGTGCAGTCAGTTCTACTTTTTGTGTACTATCTACCATCTCAAGAAGGGATTCACGCCTTGCTGTATCAAGCATAAACCAATACATGTGTTTAATATGATATTCATAAAAATATTTCGAAACCGCTTCATTGATTTCACGTAAATCAGCCGCCAGGGAATCATCTGCCGGGATCGTTCCGCAAAGAGAATCCGTAGAACGTTTCAACCTCGCAAGGAAGTGACTTTTGTAATCGTTCATGGAATCGCGTAGCAGCGTGTCATTCGTCGCCTGGTACTGCTCATAAAAATTAAACGCGCGCGAAAGAACACTATCCAGAGGTAGCGTCTTCAACTCCTCAAACCGCTTTGCGCTTTTCAAATCATCTTCATTAGATTGAGAGCACCCGCAAAGGAGCGCAACAAGCACCACCACCAGCAAGCAAAAATTTCGCAGAAATTTCATACACAACATAAATACAATTTTTATCCAAAAAGGATTATCCTTTTTGAATAATCTTAATCGGATAATTAAGATTGCCGCGCATCTTCGATGCTCGCAATGACAATCCCAGCTTACAAATGCAAAAAAAGCCCGCAACATTCGCGGCTGCCCATAATACAGAAAAGGCCCGCGATTTTGTCGCGGACCTTCCTCTAGGATAATTCTGTGCTTGCGCGCAAGAATTAGAAACGGAAGTGAGCGAAAGCCTTGTTGGCTTCGGCCATCTTGTGCGTATCGTTCTTCTTGCGGACTGCGTTGCCTTCGCTGTTCTTAGCGGCAACGAGTTCTGCAGCAAGGCGTTCTGCCATGTTGGCTTCGTTGCGGTTACGAGCTGCATCGAGGAGCCAGCGGAGAGCGAGAGCCTTGGCGCGATCCGGAGCAACTTCCATCGGGACCTGGTAGTTTGCACCACCAACGCGACGGGACTTGACTTCGACACGCGGCTTGATGTTTTCAAGGCAGAGTTCGAACTTTTCGAGCGGGGTTTCCTTGCCTTCAACCTTCTTGTCGAGGAGGTCGAGAGCGGTGTAGACGATCTGTTCAGCGATGGTCTTCTTACCCTGCTTGAGCACGACACCAACGAGTTCGGTGACGAGCGTGGAGTGGAAACGCGGATCCGGGAGGATGGAGCGATGGAGAGCCTTTCTTCTTCTAGACATAGATTACTTCCTTACTTCTTGGCCGGAGCGGCACCTTTCTTCTTAACACCGTACTTGGAGCGGCCGTTCTGACGGCCGTTGACTGCCTGAGTATCAAGCGTACCACGGATGATGTGGTAGCGAACACCCGGAACGTCCTTCACACGACCACCGCGGATGAGCACGATGGAGTGTTCCTGGAGGTTGTGGCCTTCACCCGGGATGTAAGCGGTAACTTCCATCTTGTTGGAAAGGCGCACACGAGCGATCTTACGAAGAGCAGAGTTCGGCTTCTTCGGGGTGCTGGTGTAAACACGGGTGCAAACGCCGCGCTTCTGGGGGCAGGACTTCAAAGCTACGGAAGCGGTCCTGTTGCTGATCTGTTCACGTCCGTTACGGACGAGCTGTTGAATAGTTGGCACTGTTTAATCTCCTAGATTTTGGAGTGCAAATATAGTTTTATTTCCAAATATTTCAAGTACTTAGCTGTTAATTATCTGAATCTTCCTCGTCAGAAGAGCCGATTTCGTTATCCAAGAGCTGGATTCCGGAACCAGATTCGTAATTTTCAGCCTGTACATTCTGCAAACGAGAGCGTTCTTCCATTTCGTCGGCATCGGCATCGATCACTTGGACGTTCCTCAAGTGACGGGCACCAGTACCGCACGGAATAAGTCGACCCATAATCACGTTTTCCTTAAGACCCATGAGCGGATCCACGCAGCCTTCGATGGAGGCGCGGGTAAGGATTTTTTGGGTTTCCTGGAAGGAAGCTGCAGAAATGAAGCTGTCCGTTGCCAAGGAAGCCTTAGTGATACCAAGGAG
The DNA here is from genome assembly GCF_902779965.1 of Fibrobacter succinogenes. Taxonomy (NCBI): domain Bacteria; kingdom Pseudomonadati; phylum Fibrobacterota; class Fibrobacteria; order Fibrobacterales; family Fibrobacteraceae; genus Fibrobacter; species Fibrobacter succinogenes. Next base: position 167,252 of record NZ_CACZDK010000011.1, read on the forward strand.
CATCGGTTGATACTTAGCTTCAGCCTTACCGAGAGCGCGCAGACGTTCGTTTTCGGTACGGAGACGGGTCTTGGAAATTTCTTCGCCCGGCAAGAGATCCGATTCACCCGGATCCAGAATGCGAACCTTGCGCATCATCTGACGAACGATACATTCGATGTGCTTATCTGCAATAGCCACACCTTGCAGGCGGTAAACTGCCTGGATTTCGTTCACCAAGTGGCGCTGCACATCCTCGGGTCCGAGAACGTCGAGGATATCGTGCGGGTCCACACTGCCTTCGCTGATCTTCTGACCAGCACGGACACGGTCACCGTCATTGACCGCCAGATGGATACCACGCGGAACCAGCACTTTCACTTCGTTGCCATCCATCTGCTGAATAATAACTTCTTGGTTGTTGCGCACTTCGTTACCGTACTTGACGAGACCGTCAACCGGTGCGATGAATGCCTTGTTCTTCGGAACGCGAGCTTCGAAGAGTTCAGCGACGCGCGGAAGACCACCGGTAATATCGCGGGTCTTACCAGCAGCACGCGGAAGCTTTGCGATAACCTGACCGGAGGTAACCTTGTCGCCCTGATGCACGGCGAGGATAGCGCCGTCAGGCAACATGAAGTGGCCAACCTTTTCGCCACGTTCATCATTGATGATGATGACCGGACGCAATTGGTTCTTACCGTGCTGCTTGTCGCTGATGACGATCCAAGTTTCGACTTCAGTCATTTCATCGCGTTCAATACGGTAAGTTCTGTTTTCAATAAGATTGCTAAATGCGATCGTACCGGACACGTTCGTGATAATCGGGCTGTTATACGGATCCCATTCGAACATGCTTTCGCCCTTCTTGACGGTAGCATTGTTTTCGACGTGCAAGATTGCACCGTACGGAATCTGGTAACGGCCCTTGTTGATGCCGGTATTGTCGAAGATAACGAGTTCACCCATACGGGAGACGACGACCTTCTGGCCTTCGTGGTCCACCGTTTCGACCTGTTCGAGTTCAATGTGACCGTCAACCGTTGCCTTCTTGTCGCTTTCGACAGTAAGACGGGAAGAAGCACCACCAATATGGAACGTACGGAGGGTAAGCTGCGTACCCGGTTCACCGATGGACTGTGCAGCGAGCACACCCACGGCTTCGCCGAGGTCAACCGGACGACCGGAAGCAAGCATACGGCCGTAGCACTTGGCGCAAACGCCGGTCTTCGAGTTACAGGTAAGCACAGAACGCATCTTGATGTGTTCGAGACCTGTAGCGGAAATCTTCGGGAGGTCACGTTCGGTAACGAGTTCGCCAGCCTTGACAATCACTTCGCCAGTAACCGGGTGCTTGATGTCTTCGACCGGAGCGCGACCGAGGAGACGTTCTTCAAGAGGAATGACAGTATCGTCACCGTCCTTGAATGCGGAAACTTCAATACCATCGGTAGTACCGCAGTCCGGTTCGGTAATCACGAGGTCCTGGCCTACGTCAACGAGACGACGGGTAAGGTAACCAGCGTCAGCCGTCTTAAGAGCGGTATCAGCCAAACCCTTACGAGCACCGTGAGACGAAATGAAGTATTCCATCACGTTCAAGCCTTCACGGAAGCAAGACTTAATCGGGTTTTCAATAACTTCCTGACCACCGAGCTGCTTGATCGGCTTCTGCATCAAACCACGCATACCGGACAGCTGCTTAATCTGTTCACGGCTACCACGAGCGCCGGAGTCGGCCATCATGTAAACCGGGTTGAAACCGTCACGGTCGTGAGAGAGCAAATCCCACTGCTTGGCAGCAACGTCGGATGTCGTCTTGGACCACACGTCAATCGTCTGGTTATAACGTTCACCGTCAGTAATGACACCGTCTTCGTAAAGGGCGCGAATCTTGGAAACTGCTTCGGCAGCCTTGTCGAGCATTTCCTGCTTTTCCTTCGGGATAACCATTTCGGCGATAGCCACGGAGGAACCAGCACGCGTTGCCCACTTGTAACCGTTAGCCTTGAGGTCGTCGAGGTAGTCGACGGTCACGCGGTTGCCGGTACGACGATAGAGGTCGTCAATGGACTTAGCGATAACCTTCTTGCCGAAGGTTTCGTTGGCATAACCAAGAGCGTTCGGAACAAATTCGTTAAAGATGATACGGCCGACAGTCGTCTTGATGACGTTATCTTCCTTGAGGGTAAGGAACTTGACCTTTTCGCCAGCCTTGACATTGACTTCGATATTGCCATTGTCGTCAGCCATTTCGCGGATGCAGGTGCAGTCCTTTTCGACAGCGCCCATATAGATCTTGCGACCTGCCGGGAGCTTAAGGTAAACATTGGCATTCAAATCGACGACATCGTTTTCGTAAGCGCGGATGGCTTCGGCCGGGTCGTAGAAGTGCATGCCTTCACCCTTGCGGTTCGGACGCGGCTTGGTGAGGTAGTACAGACCAAGCACGATGTCCTGGCCCGGCACAGCAATCGGCTGACCGGAAGCCGGGTGAAGAATGTTGTTCGAAGAAAGCATCAACACGCGGCATTCGAGCTGAGTTTCGAAAGAAAGCGGAAGATGCACAGCCATCTGGTCACCGTCGAAGTCAGCGTTGAATGCTGTACAGACGAGCGGGTGGAGGCGAATCGCGTTACCTTCGATGAGCTTCGGATAGAAGGCCTGGATACCCAAGCGGTGAAGCGTCGGAGCGCGGTTCAACATGACCGGGTGGTCTTCAATAATCTGTTCGAGAATGTCCCAAACTTCAGGACGTTCTGCGTCAACGTACTTCTTAGCAGACTTGAGCGTATAGACAATGCCTTCTTCTTCCAAGCGCTGGATGATGAACGGCTTGTAAAGTTCAAGAGCCATGCGCTTCGGGAGACCGCACTGGTGCATGCGAAGTTCCGGTCCCACGACAATCACGGAACGGCCGGAATAGTCCACACGCTTACCGAGCAAGTTCATACGGAAGCGGCCCTGCTTACCCTTGAGGAGTTCGGCGAGGCTCTTGAGCGGACGTGCAGAACCTGCACGAGCGGTGCGGCGGCCGCTATCGAACAACTGGTCGACAGCTTCCTGGAGCATACGCTTTTCGTTGCAGAGAATCACGTTAGGGGCACGGATGTCGATCAACTTTTTCAAGCGGTTGTTGCGGTTGATGACACGGCGATAGAGTTCGTTCAAGTCGGAGGTAGCAAAGCGACCACCTTCGAGCGGTACGAGCGGACGAAGATCAGGCGGGATAACCGGAAGAACGTCGAGGATCATCCAAGACGGCTGGTTAGCGAGCAAACGAGCTTCGTTCGGATACTTGTGGCGGAATTCTTCGTAGGCGTCAGCAAGCACAAAGTCATCGTGCTTGGCTTCGTAATCTACCTTGAATTCGGCAACAGCTTCGGCAAGACCCTTGAGCCAGGCCTTGCTTGCGTCGCGGGCCGGATCCGGATTCTTGTAGTAGCTGCGGAAGCTTTCCATCTGGGACTTCTTGAAGGCTTCGACGACCTTGAGGCGCTTCACGGCATCGTCCTGCTTGGTCTTGGACTTGGAAGTAGCCTGCAAGCGGAGTTCTTCGGAGAGCTTGGTCAAGTCGACGCGGTCGAGCAACTGCTTGATAGCAGATGCGCCCATCTTGGCTTCAAATTCACGGCCTTCGGCAACGAGGTCCTGATACTGAGCTTCGTCGATCAGGGAATTCGGTTCGAGGTCGGTCGTACCCGGATCAATCACCACATACTTTTCGTAGTAGATGATATGGTCGAGGTCCTTAGTATTGAGGTTGAGAAGTGCACCAATGACGCACGGCTGGTTACGGACAAACCAGGTGTGGGTCAGAGGAATAGCAAGTTCGATGTGGCCCATGCGTTCACGACGGACCTTGGAGTGAGTCACTTCAACGCCGCAACGGTCGCAGATGACGCCCTTGTAGCGGATGCGCTTGAACTTACCGCAGTTGCATTCCCAGTTCTTAACCGGTCCAAAGATCTTTTCGCAGAAAAGACCATCCTTTTCAGGCTTGAAGGAACGGTAGTTAATCGTTTCCGGCTTTGTCACTTCGCCATAGGACCAGTAACGGATCAGGTCCGGGGAGGCGAGATGAATAGAAATGTCGCCAAACTGTTCAGTCATTTCTTCAGCCATAATTACTTGTCTCCAGTGGTCTCGATATCAAGACCCAAAGAATGAACTTCGCGAATCATAACATTGAAGGATTCAGGGATACCCGGCTTCGGAGTATTCTGACCCTTGACAATGGCGTCATAGACCTTGGAACGGCCCTGCACATCGTCAGACTTGACGGTGAGGAGTTCCTGCAACGTATAAGCGGCGCCGTAAGCTTCCATAGCCCACACTTCCATTTCACCGAAGCGCTGACCACCGAACTGGCTCTTACCGCCAAGCGGCTGCTGCGTCACGAGAGCGTAGCTACCGATAGAACGTGCGTGGATCTTGTCGTCAACCAAGTGACCGAGCTTGAGGTAGTACATGTAACCGATGGTCACCGGGTTGAGGAGGGCTTCACCGGTCTTGCCGTCGTAAAGCTTTGCCTTACCGATAATCTTGTTGTTATCCGGATCCATTTCGTAGTTCACGATCGGGTTCTTCTGGTAAGCCTTTTCGAGTTCCTTGCAGATATCTTCGAACTTGGCACCATCGAACACAGGAGTCGTCACCTTGAAGCCGAGAGTCTTTGCAGCCCAGCCCAAGTGAACTTCAAGCACCTGACCGATGTTCATACGAGAAGGCACGCCTAGCGGGTTCAGAAGAATCTGGAGCGGACGACCGTCTTCAGTGAACGGCATGTCTTCGACTGGAACGATTCTCGAAACGACACCCTTGTTACCGTGGCGACCTGCCATCTTGTCACCGATGGAGAGGCAACGCTTCTTCGCGATGTAGACCTTGACGCTCTTGAGAACGCCCGGCTTGAGTTCGTCACCCTTCGTAACCTTGTCGATTTCCTTTTCCATCGTGCGGGTAAGGGTATCGAGGTTGTCGCGAGCGACGAGAACGAGAGAAAGCACCTTGTCCTGGAGGTCATCGTCATCCACAACGAACGTGGAGAGCGGAGAAACCTTCGTGACGTCGATGAATCTGAGGTTCTGTTCGTTATAAGTCTGACCTTCGCGGATCAAGAGTTCGTGAGTTTCGTTGTCCATGACCTTGCCGGCAGACTTGCCTGCGAGGAGGTCGAACAAGTGTTCACGGCATGCATCCTTGATGCGGTCAATCTGGCTCTGGAAATTCATACGAATTTCTTCGATGGTTTCCTGATCCTTTTCCTTGCTCTTCTTGTCGGCCTTGTCCTTCTTGCTGAAGATACGGGTTTCGAGCACGACGCCCTTCATTCCCGGAGGAGCCTTGAGAGAAGAATCGCGCACATCGCCGGCCTTTTCGCCGAAGATGGCACGGAGCAAACGTTCTTCCGGAGTGAGTTCGGTTTCGCCCTTCGGGGTAACCTTACCGACGAGGATATCGTCCGGACCGACTTCAGCACCGACGCGGATCACGCCGTTTTCGTCGAGGTTACGGAGAGCGTCTTCACCGACGTTCGGAATTTCACGAGTCAATTCTTCCGGACCGCGCTTGGTGTCGCGCACTTCCATTTCGTATTCTTCGATATGGATAGAAGTGAACGTGTCCTTGATAGCGAGTTCTTCGGAGATAATGACAGCGTCTTCGTAGTTATAACCGTTCCACGGGAGGAAGCCGATGAGGATGTTCTTACCGAGAGCGAGTTCGCCGTGGTCAGTAGAAACACCGTCAGCCAAGACGTCGCCGACCTTCACAAAGTCACCAACGTTCACAATCGGCTTCTGGTTGATGCAGGAATCCTGGTTGGAACGTTCAAACTTGCGGAGCTTGTATTCGTCAATCGGATCCTTGCCGAGGAATTCATAGTTTTCGCCAAGGCCAGTGAGCGGTTCAAATACGCCGTTCACCATCTTGCCACGCTGCACAGTGATGTTGCGAGCGTCAACAAACGTGACCTTACCGTCATGCTTTGCACGGACAACCGTACCCGAGTCGAGAGCGGCACGACGTTCGAGACCCGTACCCACGACCGGAGCTTCGGCGCGGAGCAGAGGCACAGCCTGGCGCTGCATGTTAGAACCCATCAATGCACGGTTAGCGTCATCGTGTTCAAGGAACGGGATGAGGCCTGCTGCGACAGACACGATCTGCATCGGAGCCACGTCCATGAGGTCGATACGTTCGGTTTCGGTGTCGCCAATAGCGATGGAATCCTGCTTCATCAAGTGCGGGTATTCGCTCTTGTCGCGGACGATGACGTAGCCGTCCATGTCGCCCTTGAAGCGGTTGTCTTCGTCGAGTTCGGTAGAAGCCGGAGCGACCTTGAAGGAATCTTCTTCGTCAGCAGTGAGGTAGCTGATGTAGTCGGAAACAATCTGTTCCACGACGTCGCCCACCTGTACGTAATCCGGAGTGCCGTCGAAATCATCGAGAGCAAAACCGTTCTTGCTGTAAGAAACGTTACCGTCGGCATCCTTGATCTGGAACACCTTGTTCACGAAGCCTTCGAACAATTCGCGCTGGCGGTTGTCGAGGTTCAAGCGAACGGTGTCGATTTCCTTCTGGGTGAGTTCAAGTTCCACGAAGAGGTGCGGATCATGAACGAAGCCCTTGAAGATACCGAAATGCCACTTTTCTTCCGGGAAGTAGCACTTGTTGCCCTGAGCGTCCTTGAATTCAACGAGACCCACGATACGATACGGAGTTTCGATGAAGCCGAAGTGGTTCACCACGGCGTAAGAAGCGAGGGAGTTGATAAGACCGATGTTCGGACCTTCCGGAGTTTCGATCGGGCAGAGACGGCCATAGTGCGTGTAGTGAACGTCACGGACTTCGAAGCCTGCACGTTCACGGGTAAGACCACCAGGACCAAGAGCGGAGAGACGACGCTTGTGAGTAAGTTCAGAAAGCGGGTTCATCTGGTCCATGAACTGGGACAACTGGCTCTGGCCAAAGAATGCCTGGACGACAGTAGAAACCATGCGAGTATTCACGAGTTCGCGCGGAGTCGTCTGTTCTTCTTCGGAATGGAGAGAAAGGTTTTCGCGGATGACGCGAGACATACGGGAAAGGCCGACGGAAATCTGACCGGCAAGGAGTTCGCCCACGGAACGTGTACGACGGTTGCCCAAGTGGTCGATATCGTCAAGAGTGTAGCCTTCGTCGCCGTTGAAGAGGCCGACCATGTATTCGATGATAGCAAGGAAGTCAGTCTTGCTCATCGTCATCTGGGTCACAGACGGCATCTTGAATTCGTTGACGCGGTCGAAGCGTTCGGCAACTTCCTTAACCTTGGCAAGAATAGCAGCGGTGTAAACCTTTGCGTTCAAGCGGTAACGACCGACTTCGCCAAGATCGTACTTGTGCGGGTCGTTGAGGAAGAGTTCGTCGAAGTAGCGTTCGGCGGTCTGGAGGTTCGGAGCTTCTTCCTGCTGCTGGTGGGTCACGGAGTAGACAGCCTTGAGAGCGTCTTCGCGGGACTTGGTCTTGTCGGCAGCGAGGGTGTAGTGGATGAGGAGGTTGTCTTCTTCCTTGGAGAGCACGGTAATCTTTTCGACACTGCTTTCGCGGAGACGTTCGAGCTTCTTGTCGTCGATAACAGTGTTGGCTTCGAGGATGATTTCACCCGTTTCTTCGTCAATCACGTCATTGAAGATGATGCGGTTGATGAGGGTGCAGACACCTTCCTTGTCAAAGTCGTTAAATGCGGCATCGTCGAGGACAATTTCGTCGGTCTTCTTGTAGAAGAGGTTCAAGATGTCCTGAGTGGTTTCGAAACCGATGCAGCGAAGCATAGCCGTTGCAGCGAGCTTCTTCTTGCGGTCGATGATGAGGTAAAGGATGTCGCCTTCGGTGTTGAATTCAACCCATGCGCCGCGATGCGGAATAATACGGCTCTTGTAGTCGGAGCGGCCGTTGGGTTGCATTTCTTCGTCAAAGCTCACACCAGGAGAACGGTGCAACTGCGAAACGACGACGCGTTCGGCGCCGTTAATGATAAACGTTCCGTTCTCGGTCATGATAGGAAGTTCGCAAACCAAGACATCGTTCTTGATTTCTTCCTTGAGCTTGCTTTCTTCTCCGTCCTTTTCAAACACCTGGAGGGAGAGAGTTGCGAAAAGTTCCATGGAATACGTGAGACCGCGCTCACGGCATTCGGGGATGCTGTATTTCGGGATGCCGAAATAATATCCTTCATACTTCAAGGAATACAAATCCTTGTCATCGGTGATCGGGAAGATATCGCGGAACACGCGTTCAAGCCCGACATTCATCCTTTTCTCTTGGGGAATGTCCTTTTGAAGGAATTGCTCGTACGAAGCCTTCTGGACTTCGATCAGGTACGGGAGTTCCAGGTGGAACTTGTTGGAGGAATAAGACTTTCGCTCCGTCGTCATTAGAAATACCTCATCCGGTGAAGAGCCTAATAATAGTCAAAAAACACCAAAAGCCCGCACTGTAGTGCAGGCAATTGGTAAGGAAGAATTAATGCAGCAAAAGCATTACTTAAGGGTAACCTTTGCTCCGAGTTCTTCGAGTTTCTTCTTGAGAGCTTCGGCGTCAGCCTTCGGTGCAGCTTCCTTGATGACGCTGTTGGCAGTTTCGACGACCTTCTTAGCTTCAGCGAGACCGAGACCCGTGATAGCGCGAACTTCCTTGAGGATAGCCATCTTCTTGGCCGGATCGATTTCGGCGAGGATGACGTCGAATTCGGTCTTTTCTTCAGCAGGAGCTGCAGCAGCTGCAGCCATAACTACAGCGCCACCGGCAGCGGCTTCGATGCCGTGGGTTTCTTTAAGATAGTCAGCCAAAGCCTTAGCTTCGAGAAGGGTAAGACCAACAATTTGATCGCCCAGTGCCTTGATATCAGTTGCCATGATGTGTTTCTCCGATTATTCCGTTTAAAATTTTTGGTTTCGGAACCCGATTCTTTTTCCAGTTTTTCCTGGAGGGTCTTGAGCTGACCGGCAATCGTGGAGCCAGGTCCGAGAGCGATGGAGACGATCATTGCGATCATGCCCTTACGATCCGGAATCTTAGAGAGGTTCACGACTTCGGAGCCCGGCATTGCCTTGCCATCAAGGTAAATGCTCTTGGCAACCAAGAAATCAGGGTTTGCTTTGTGGAATGCTTCAATTTCGCGAGCCGGCAGGAGCGGGTCTTCTTCGAAACCGACCATCACAGACGTTGCGCCAGTGAGGGAATCGTTGAGACCTTCAACCTTGAGAGCTTCGAGCACGCGCTTGAGAAGAGTGTTCTTCACAGCGTGGTACTTGACACCCTTAGCAGCGAGGGCCTTGCGGAGGGCATTGTCCTTATCGACAGTGATGCCCTGGAAATTGAGCAGATAGACGGCGGTAGCGCCCTTGAAGGACTCGACGAGCGCGTCCACGGTCTGTTGTTTTTTAACTACAGCTTTCATGGTTTCTCCTAGCGCGTCAGTGCCATATCAAGTTTGATGCCCGGGGCCATCGTAGCCGTCAAAGTGAGGCTCTTGATGTAAGTGCCCTTAGAAGATTGAGGCTTGTTCTTCACAACAGAGTCGATAACAGCCTTCGTGTTTTCAACGAGCTGATCGGCAGTGAAGGAAAGCTTGCCAACCGGAGCATGGACGTTAGCGCCCTTGTCAACGCGGTAGGAAATCTTACCGGCCTTGAGTTCCTTGACGGTCTGAGCGACGTTAACCGTCACCGTACCAGCCTTGGGGCTCGGCATCATACCACGAGGACCGAGGACACGAGCGACCTTACTAATCACCGGCATCATGTCGGGAGTAGCAACGACGGCGTCAAAGTCCAGCCAGCCTTCCTGAATCTTCTGAACCAAGTCGGCACCACCAGCGTAGTCAGCACCAGCGGCTTTGGCAACTTCAAGGTTATTGTCCTTGCAGAATACCAAGACGCGGACCTGACGACCGGTACCATGCGGAAGCACGACAGTGCCACGAACCACTTGGTCGGAATGTTTTGGGTCCACACCGAGATTGAAGTGTACTTCGACGGTCTGGTCGAACTTCAATTCGGACTTTTTGAGTATTTCGATCGCTTCCTTAAGATCGTACGCCTTGGTGCGATCGTAAGATTCAGCAATCTTTTTGTATTTTTTTCCTCTGAACATGAAATTTTCCTGTCAGATACGTAACGGTGAATTACCTGCCTCAGTCAACCACTTCAATACCCATGGAACGAGGATCTGGGCTTGAGTGATCTTGCCAACTTTCTTACGGTTGGGTTCACCAGAGCCACTCTGCACGCCAGTAGCCTTCTTGATGAGGGCCGGAACCGGCGAGACCTTCGTGATGAAGGTAAAGCTCTTGTCAGCATAGACCGTGATAACGACCGGAACAATCATGCCCTTGTCGTTCTGGGTCTTAGCGTTAAACTGTTTGCAGAACTCCATGATGTTCACACCCTTCTGACCAAGGGCAGGACCTACCGGAGGAGCTGGGTTAGCTGCACCACCGGGAATCTGGAGCTTAATATAACCTGTGATTTTCTTTGCCACTGTATTGTCTCCGTTTCAAAAACCGTCTCAATTATGCGTCAGCGGATTCGACTTGGTTAAAAGCGAGTTCGACAGGAGTAGAACGACCAAAAACGGAAACCATGACCTTAATCTTGTTTTCCATAATTTCGTCTACCACGCCCACAAAGCCCTTGAACGGACCTTCCTTGATGCAGACATTTTCGCCAATTGTGTACGGAATTTGGATCTCGCCTTCGATGGAGTTTTCAGGATCAACTCCCAAGAGGCGATCGACCTCGCTCTGACGAAGCGGAATAGGTACTCGAGAAGCGCGAGTCATTCCGCCAAAATGGGTGACACCATTGATGGTAGACACCAGGTGCTGGGTGAGCTCGTCCAGCTCCATTTCAATAATAATATATGCAGGAAACAAATTTTGGACGCTAACACGACGCTTACCGCGAACGTTGGAAACAACTTCGCGGATAGGTACGAGTATACGTCCAAATTTATCTTGAACGCCTTCGCGCTCAATCATTTGCTCAAGGCGTTTCTTGATATTGTTTTCTTGACCGGTAAAGGTGTGTACTGCATACCACTGCATGGACATACATTAACCTCTACCCATAATGAAATTTACAATCCAAGAGAGCGCAAAATCGAGCCCTGCAATATAGAATCCCATAATAACGCTGAAGAGCATTACGACAAGAGTAGAACCCTTAAGTTCTTCCCAGGTGGGCCAAGTAACCTGTTTCAGTTCTTGGACAGATTCTGATACATATTGCTGAACCTTACGCATTTTTTCTCCGGGAAGTGAGCAGGTCGAGAGGGACTCGAACCCCCAACCAACGGTTTTGGAGACCGTGACTCTACCAATTGAGCTATCGACCTATTCGGACTTCCTTACTTGGATTCCTTGTGAACAGTATGCTTGCGGCAGAAGCGGCAGTACTTCTTGTATTCCACGCGGGAAGGATGAAGACGCTTGTTCTTGTCGCAATCATAGTTGCGCTGACCACATTCTGTGCATTCAAGCACGATGAGTTCTCTGGGCATTTTTTACTCTATTACTTGATGATTTCGGTTACAGAACCTGCACCAACCGTGCGGCCACCTTCGCGGATAGCGAAGCGGAGCTGCTTTTCCATAGCGATCGGAGCGATGAGGTTCACGTGGATCGTGACCGTGTCACCCGGAGTCACCATTTCAACACCTTCCGGGAGCTGGATTGTACCAGTAACGTCGGTGGTGCGGAAGTAGAACTGCGGACGGTAGCCGTTCATGAACGGCGTGTGGCGGCCACCTTCGTCCTTCGTGAGAACGTAGATTTCAGCCTTG
>NZ_CACZDK010000012.1 GCF_902779965.1 Fibrobacter succinogenes
CACCGAAGAACAGTACAAGGATTTCTACAACGTCATCAGCCACGAAGCCGACGAACCGGCCGCCTGGAGCCACAGCCACGCCGAAGGTTCCCAGGAATTTTGGAGCTTGGTCTACATTCCGTCCAAGGCTCCGTTCAACATTTGGCACAACGACGCTTTGCATGGCCTGAAGCTTTATGTGAAGAAAGTCTTTATCATGGATGACTGCAAGGACTTGCTGCCGCCTTGGCTCCGCTTCGTGCGCGGTGTGGTCGATTCCGAAGACTTGCCGCTGAACGTGTCCCGTGAAATCTTGCAGAACAACAAGATCATCACGAACATCCGTAAGCACGTGATCAAGAAGGTGCTTGACGCCTTGCAGAACATGGCCGACAAGGATGCCGCGAAGTACAACGCTTGGTGGCGCGAACTTGGCATGGTGTTGAAGGAAGGCTTCTACATGAACTGGGAACATCTTGACGAACTCAAGAAGTTGCTCCGCTTCGAAAGCACCAAGACCGAAGGCGATGCTCTCGTAGGCCTCGACGAATACGTAAAGCGCATGCCGGAAGGCCAGAAGGAAATCTACTACCTCGTGGGCGACAAGAACGCCATCAAGTCGAATCCGATGCTCGAAGCATTCAAGGCCAAGGGCTACGAAGTGTTGCTCATGAGCGATGGCATTGATGAATTCATGATGTCTAGCCTCACGGAATTCGGCGACAAGAAGTTCCACGACATTTCCCGTGGCGATGTGGACTTCGAAAAGACCGAAGAAGAAAAGAAGGCCGAAGAAGAAAACAAGGGCATTTTCAAGGGTCTCTGCGAAAACCTGCAGAAGGTCTTGGACGAAGACATCAAGGAAGTCCGCGTGTCTAGCCGCCTGAAGGATAGCCCCTGCTGCTTGGTGACCAGCGAAGATGCGATGAGCGCCCAGATGGAACGCATGATGAAGGCCATGGGCCAGAAGAACTTGCCGAAGAGCAAGCGCATTCTGGAAATCAACCCGACGCACCCGATTTGCGAAATGCTCAAGAAGAAAGCCGAAGCCAAGGAAGATCTTGGCGATTGGCCGAAGGCCCTCTACGGTCAGGCTTTGCTTGCTGAAGGTTCTCCGCTCCCGAACCCGGCTGAATACGTCGCTGCAATCACCAAGTTGCTGACTGCTAGCGTGAAGTGACGCCTTTGGCGTCATCCTGAGCGAAGGCGAAGGATCCAGTAACACTTTTCATACAAAAAGACCGCGATTCAATCGCGGCCTTTTTTCAATTTCGTAATGCTCACTTTATTCGTCGTCTTTTACGCAACGAACTGAAAGCCAGTCGTCCTTTTTGCCGTGGTCCAAATACCCACCATCGGCGTTGTAGTACCCACTGCCGTCGCTCAAGTGCATGCGCTGAACGCCTTCGTAGTTATCCGTAGAACTCCAAAAGTACGCGTCCTCGCCCTCACAGTGGCCAATCCCATAAAAGTCCCCATAGCCAGCTGGCAACGCCGAAAACGAGAAATCATCCGTGCCGTTGGCATCATTATCCCACTCGGACGAGGACTTGAGTTTTATTCCAGCAGTTGATTTTCCACCAACAGCGCTGAACAAAGAGCTCCACTCCCCTAGTGTCGGCAGATGCCAGCCTTTGGGGCAAACTCCACGCACCGGGTAGGTCGGCGAGCATTTCTTTCCATTGCCGCATCCCTTGCCGTTCACACTCCATACGCCCGCACTGTCCATGGCCGCACTCCACAAGTAAAGGCGTCCATATTTTTCGCAATTCTTCAACAAATCATCGACGCATAAACTGCTGGAATCCCGCTTTTCAGTAGGTTGCAAATAGGCATAATTCAAATTTTCCGCCATCCAGACCTGATCTCCGATTTTCACGGTCTTGTAGGTTTTGTTGTCGCGAGGGTCCGTCACGGTGTTGTTTTTTTCGTCGTATATAGCCATGGTGTCGTGCACACTTGCCGACAAAGAATCGTCACCACCGCAGGCGGTAAAAATAGACAATGCCGCAATAAACAAGAACTTTTTCATAAATATCTCCTCCTCATACATATTTAAGTAAATATAAGTAATTTGGGGATTGAAAAAGGCGATCCCGGAATAAAAGCAACCAAGGCGAACGCTGCGAAAATGCTTGCATTTTCATAGCTGAGCCGAAGGGCTTTGTACTTGTACAAATCCGGGGTGACAACGTGAATAACTCAGATTTAGAGAACAAATCCTAATCCATAATTTTTTCAAGCAGCGAAATAGCCTTTTTCATCTGTTTTTCGGGAACCGATGAATAGTTGATGACAAACTCAGGTCGCGAAGGATCCAGTAACACTTTTACCGAACTCCGTTTACGCGGAACATTTCACCATCCCTAAGGATTAGAACCTCATGATTCCGGATAAATATTTTCGCGGGAGCTTGCCCTGCATCGAGACTTCGGCGTTTATCCACAAAATTCGTGAAGCCGATTCCCACACCTGTCGAATCAGCGCTGTCGCGTTCAAGGGGCAAGAGCGGATAATCCGCGTCCAGGATGCCGCCTGCAACAAGCCCATCTATTGCAACGGCCTCAAATGATGCTGAATCCGGCGGAACGATCAACATCAGCTCTGCAATATGCATTGAATTGTCCGATGACGACCACAAGTCATCGACCTCTATTTTGAGTTGGGTATATCTCCCCTGCTTCCAGAACACATACTGCGGCGATTCATTTTCCTTGAAAGTTCCAGAGGCAAGTTTCTGGAATTCTTCGCCGTCGGTAGTTCCCGAAACAGTGAAATTGCGCAAGAAACCATCCGTTGTTTCATCGCCTTGATACATAAGCCCCAAAGTTTCCTTTTCGGTCGATATTAAAAATTCAGCCGGGAATGTATTTACATTTGTAGAAATCCAAACCGTTGAAGGGTTCCAGTCTCGGAGATTTGGCACAGAACTCTTGGAATCAGTAGCAGGAAGTTTTTCAAAAGTGTAGTCACCGTTCAAAACGTGATCCACAGCAACAATCGGATTCCCCGGCATGACAAACGCCCATTCATAACGCCCCTGCTCCGAAAGTTTCACGGTGTCTTCGACAACGACAAGTTCTTGCACCACGCTGTCGATGGCGTAATCCTTGACGCTCAGGAAAGAAAGCGTACCCTCGTCTTCGTAATCTTCCCTCTGAATGGTAAAGAAATACTTCAACGGCTTTCTCAAATCATATCCCGACGAAATGTCCGTAAGGTCGTAACCGAATTCCATTTCCTCCGTATGCACGCCATCTCTCCATGTGCCGAGCATCGGGCCCTTGAAACCGTCATTTCGGAAATGGTACAGGTATTCCGTTTTCGAGGGAGATTTTGCAGAAGTATCCCGCGAAATGCCTATAGAAAGCCGTATCTTTGAGCGGTTCCCGTATGACATGCGGATTTTCACGGTGCGTTTCGGGACGTAGTCCTTGCGCAAATGGAAAATTTCAACGACTGGGGAGCGGCTTTCCGCATAGACGCTGTACGGAACGAGGAACCGCCCTTCATTCCCGAAGGAAAGTCCCCAACTGTTCTGCACAATCCATACGCCGCAATTTTCACCGATGCAAATGCTGTCGTTGTATCCCGCGATTGTCACCGAATGGTTTGTTGCCCCCGGGAGCGATGTCGCGACAATCCAAGGTTCATCCTTGATCTTGACGGTATCCAACGTCCAGGAATCAATATCGAAACTTGCAGCAGCAACGCCACCTGCGGCAAAAGTCGTATCGCCCCAGTGGTTGTAAAGCCAGCCCTTGAGCGAATCACGACCTTCGCTTGTAGCAAGCGAAATAAAGGTTACGCTGTCGATTCTATTGTGCATGGCATCATGCCAACGCGAATAGCCCTGCATCCAGCCGTAGTCTTCGGGCACATTGCTTGAAGATTTTCCGTAGGTATTAGAATAAAGGATTCCGCCATAAGTAGCGGCATCGGGAATACCCACCTTTTGTGCAAGCAGAGCTTCGGACGCATGTCCGGATGCTACAACCTGCCACGTGAAATACGCGGGCAAAAGATTCGAGGAGTCCGCAGGAACCCTGTAATAGGCGTTGCGTTCGTAACCGAGCGACATCGTGATGCGGGAAATTGATGCGCATGCGCCTGATTCCCCTTGATCGTAACCCCTGAAAAAATACGGCGTTGCGGAATTGTCTACCGCCGAAGGCAAATTCGATGCAAAGGCGGAACAGCAAAGCAGCCCCAAAGACAATCCTAGAATATATCCATAATTCATTATAACCTCAAAAAGCCCCCTGCGTAGAGGGGGCTTCGTGAATTTGCTAGAACTGATTAATAGAGATCGTCATCATCTACAAAATCGTAGTGAATATTAAACTTGTAACCCGAATGGGGTTCGGGGCCGCAGGAGGATTCATCGCAAATACCGTCAGTGTCGTTGTATTTGATTCCCCCCTGACCAATAAGGAACCTATTCTCGCCCTGTTTTGGAGCGTTGCCGCTCACACCATCTCCATTCAGGTCATCTGCCATTTGTGCATACGGCCAACTGATTCCTTGTTGAGCGAAATCACGTTCTGGCATTTGACTGCAATACATGAAAGAGTTGATGTCCAAATACAGCCCTTCACTGCCAATATTAAAGGTGTATGGACCTCCTTTTGGAATTTGATCTTCTCCGTTCGTTTTTCCATCTGCTAATGCTTGAGAATACCATATCACCGTTTCCTTGAAACTATTATATCCTGCATCGTAATCAAAAACATACCAAGAAACTAGTGCGCGCTTTCCAGTAAGGAGAGTAACAGTCGTAGTCAAGTCTGTTCGACATTTATCGCTACCCCTCTCATAGTACCAGTACTCAGAACCAACATCAGTAAATGTAATGTCCACCTTCAATCGGCCTACACTACGCACATGCTGGTCCGTACCCGTAGAGAACACCATGTCATCGCCTTCCTTTCCATAGGCATATACGCGATAGGCATAATAAGGAGAACCTTCACCAACCTTATCGGGATAGCTGTTTTCATCGGCATTTCTCATTGTGGGCACAAAACCGTTGTAAGCAACGCTGTCTGCCATTTTAACCTTGTTTTCAATTCTATCCGGCAAAGTAGCAGCACTGTCGCCACGCAAAATGACATACCCTTTCACGCGGCTATCTTTTGAACGGTCGAAGTTCACGATAATTTGTGAACGGCCTACATTTTTTCCAAGCGTCAAGTTCGTCGGAGGCATCAGCGCCGAAGTAATCGACAACGTGTAGGTTTTGACAGTAGCCTCATCTTCAGATTTTACTTCAATTTTAACTCTCGTGGTATCCAATATTGAAAGTTGTTCCGGAGTCCGGAAGGTGTAAACGTTCTTGCCGCTTTCTACAGTCGGTTGAACATACTGCATTGTTTTATCCGTTGTAAACTTTAGCCACGCAACCTTTTTCGCATTAGGCGTGACTTTGATAAAGGCGGACGGAGCTTGGACAAAGACGTCGAAATTGTTCGCTTTAGCAAGTGCTATAGAATCCTTGCTCAGCAAAGCAGATGCCCCGGCCTCCGACGGATCCGAAGCAAGCACCTTGAGTATGGAGAGAGAGGCGTCCTCAAACATCGCACGCTTGGTCGGTTCCGGATCTTCCTTGTCGTTCAATCCATCGCCATCTGTGTCATCGTTTGCCGGATTTGTATAAATCTTGACTGTAGATTCACCTTTGGTCCAGCCGATGATTTCATCGTAGTCCGACAAGCCGTCACCATCAGAATCCGCCTTCTTATCATCCGTTCCGAACAAGTACTCTGTCGGGAGGGGAACCCCGTCGTGGTCCTGGTCTTTGCTGTAGAAAATATGTACGGCATCACCTGCACCTACGAAAATCTTTTCCAAATCGTAGGAGGCATAGGCGATTGAGTATAAAGCCATGGTGTTGAGTCCTTTTTTGATGTCCGCAGCACGTTGAACCGTAACAAACCACATGGCACTATCGGCTAGGTTGAATTTGTATTCATCAATAGAGGCTAGTCCATAAAGTTTTTTCTTTGAAGGGCCTTCAACTGAATCTTGCTTGAAATTTACGTGGGCATTGCGCAACAGTTCCGCAAGGGAAGTCTGTGCATACATGTCATCAGTCCCCTTGTGGTCGGGATTATAACGGTAATTCGTTGCAACTAGATATCGTACAGACGGGTTGCCGCTAGATCCGGGACCATAATCAATAGTGAAGTCAGCGGTCTTGGCTGCCACCTTTGTGTAAGCTACAGTGAAATCGTCTTTGCCTCCATCAATGGTTATTTTTTGCGTCGAAGAACCGAGCACGATAGAACTTGTATTGTAGATTAGGTTCTTAATTAGTTCAACCGGCACTTCGCTATTGCAGAAATTTGCGTCGGTCGATTCACCCGGCTTGAGCGTGATGTTACTCCAAATTAAACTGCCGTCGCGGCTCAAGTCGGCAAGGATTGTCAATGTACTAGTATCTTTAATGTCATAGGTAGAAGCAGACAGTTTTAAAGCCTCTATGGTAAATGCAATGTCCGAGGTATTCTTGAGTTCCACCTGCATGCAGAGGGTAGCTCCACTCACTTCGCTACCTTCGGACTTTTCCTTGGCAATGGCCTTTTCGAATTTTTCTGCAACGCTCTTTTCTTCGGAGGAGCCCCAGGTCATGCCTGTAGAACTGGTATAGCTGCCGTTGTAACCAACAGTAACATTCCCAACAAATTTAGCGACCACACCATCCCCATCTATGCCAAGTTCAGTACCTAGAGTCGTCGAAGCTGATTGAGCATGCATAATGTCTGCACTGCGTGTTTGTTCATAACTCGTAGAATTCGTCTTGGAAACTTCCATGCCCTCAGAGACAGTTTCGCTCTCGTTTTTCCCTTCTGAAGTCGTTACATTGAGCCATATGCCAGGTGTTTTTTTCAAGGTCACCCTAAGCCCCGGCACATCGGCAATACGCGGGTTGAACTTGGTCGGGTTTGTGGGCGAATACATTCCATCGGCAAGTTCCTCACCATCGCTCCAGCCATCGCCATCCGTATCGGCGGCTTTCGGGTTCGTATCGTATTTGTAGATTTCCTCAAGGTCTGTAAGGCCGTCGCCATCCATGTCCTCTTCAGCATCCATCTCGACAATCTCAATGTTCTTGATTTCTGAAAGCTTGAATGTATGGTTCCCAGCCAAGACGCCTTCGCCTACCGTCACGGTCATCGTTTCTTTGCTCTTGTCCTTGAGCGTGAACGCCATGCGGTCCATATCCGAAAGTTTAATAGCCTGTTTGGCCTTTCCCGAAATGTTCATCTCTTTCTTTTCTGCTTTTCCGGAAAAAGTCAGGCTGTCAATAGTCGTCAAATTCAGGCTTACCGTGGCATTTTTCTCGCCATCTTTATATACATTGATAACGCCCGCCATGCTGAACGGAGCCAAAGCCATAAGAAGGGCAGAAATTTTTTGAATCGTCTTCATCCTTTCCCCTTACTGCTTCACGTTGATGTTAAGAGTTGTAAGGTGGGCGCCTGTTCGGACCTGCACCACGTAGAATCCAGAATGAAGACCTGGCTGAACCACATTCATGCCCTTCACGAGAGTTGCGTTACGGTAAACGCAGTTACCCAAGGCATCAAAAATACGGACAGCCGAACGACCTTCAGGAACGAACACAGACAAACTTGAGGTCTGACGATTCCAAGTTGCCGACGCACCTAGCTTTTTCATCGGCACAGGAATCGACACTATTTTGGAGGAATCGTTTTTATCGGCTACAAATGTTATTTTCGACAGAGTTTCTACCCAAAAACGCTCGGTGGTGCCGTCCGCCTTGGTGATTTTGATAATGTGCGTTTTTGCAGCCAAAGCGAAGGTTGTTAAAACGAGCATGAGAAACACGAATTTTTTCATATTTTCTCCTTTATGAAGGGGTCACTCCTAGTTTTTTTTGATTATTGTGTTTTCATGACTTATTAGGCCATTTCACTCGTTAATAGACAGTTCGAGCCTTTTTACTCATTATTTTATGTAAAAATATTTTTACTTGATTAAAACAAACTCATCAAATTTTCGCATCCATGAAATGATTAAGCATAGAAAAAGACCACGATCCAATCGTGGTCTTTTTGAATTTTTGCGATTTTCGTCTATACTAGTCCTTGATACACCGGACCGAGAGTTTCCAATTTTTTTCTGATTTAGCCGGCACAAATGAATCATCCGTATATGCGGTTATCATGTCGATTGCTAAAGAATCGCCCTGTTCTACGGAAGTCCAAAACTCCGCCAAAATGCCCTCCAGACCGAAGACTGTATGGGCATTACCCGCAGGAAGAACCGTAAATCCGTATTTATCCAAGTTCACAACTGGAATAGTATCAACCCTAACAATTTCATCACCCTTTCTTGCAGTTCGATATCGTTTACAAGGCTCCCAACCACTTGTGGATTTGAGGATTTTGCCAGCTTCATCTTTACCGCCCATAAGGTTTATCAACGTATTCCATTCCGTCGTATCCGGCAAGTGCCAGCCAGAAGGGCATGCAGTCTTCGCCGCCGCCCATGTGTAATGACGACCATACTCTTCGCATTTGCTTGGGTTATCATAGAAGCAAAAACTATTTTCCGACTCGTAATTCAAATTCTCGGCCATCCACCACTGCTCATTGATTTTTACCGTCTTGTACGTTTGACCATCACGAGAATCCTTGAAGGAGCTACGTTCGACACCCACATCCGAAGGGCCATACCCCTTAACGCAACGAACCGGATATTTTTCACATGTAGGGCGAATCCACCAAGTCGTATGAGCATCTTCATCACCCCTAACCCACATGGTTATAGCTAGGTCGGTATAAAAATTGCTCGTCCAGAAATAAGTGTCATCCAAATCAGAAAGTTGCTGAGCCGAAAAACCGAAAGCATCAACACCATTATGGCCTTCTTTCCAGCCGGTCGTAGACTTTAGCATTTTACTCGCCACGTCAGACCCTCCAATGGCCTCCATCAAAATCATGTATTCGCATTCACTCGGCAAATGCCAACCGTAAGGGCAAGCATGCATCGCAGCGGTTTGCTTATAACGGCCCTTTTTGTAACCTTCCATTTCGTAATTCAGGTCATCCACCATCCAAGTCTGTTCACCAATGACAACCGTCTTGTACTTTTTGCCATCACGAGGGTCGGTCATCGTGCCGTATTCGCACTTATCATCCTTTTCCGTTTTGCACTGCTTAGCGGGCTTTACGGAACTCAAAATACTCGGATCGGAACACCCCTCTTCACCCGCCAAGCCAAATATCGTTGGTGGCAAGCACATTTCTTCGTCATCATCCCAATCGTCCGCAGACGAGGACTTTGCACTTGAAGAGGACTTCGCCGTGATACTGCTAGATTTCGAGCTGTCCTTTTTACTGCTGCTGGACACCGGTTCGTCAGAATCGGCTCTGCTGCCGCTATCGTCACCGCAAGCAGCGAGAAGAAAAACACAGGATAAAATTGCAAGGCCCTTCGACAGGCACTTCGGCAGGCTCAGTGTCCCACTCAGGGACCTTTTCATAACACTAATCTTTTTCATCAAATCCTCTCCAAGGAACAAATTAAAGCATTTGGTTTAATGTAAGAAAAGAAAACGCAAATGTCAAAAAGTTCACCATCAACTTTTGATAATTAAGCTTATTTTATAAAAAAAGCCCCCGGACATAGCACGGGGGATAGCGTAACATAGCTTTGAAGCGTAAAAGTTTATCGCGTTACAAGCGCAATTATTGCCGTTAAAAGACCGCCGACAGCGACACCAGCAAGAATAATCAACGCGACCATCATCCACTTGACGTATTTCGCCAAACGAACATGCAAAGCAGATTGATCTTTTGAAAAATGCTGGTAAGCGTTGAGTGCAGCCATCAAAGTAAAGCCGACATCATCAAGCCAACCAAAAATGGGAATCGCATCAGGAACCACATCAATGGGCGACAAGTCGTAAATGACAGCGGCCATCGCAATTACAACAGAAAGCGCCTTCCAAATAACCGGAGATTCGCCCTGTCCTTCCACCTTAACATCCCTTTTCGTTTGATGCAAATCGTTCACGTTGTGAACTTCGACATCATCATAAACTTTCTCTTGCGGCATCCAAGCAGTCCTCTATATAAACCAATTACAATTTTAATATATACAAAAAAGACTACCGAATTTTCGATAGTCTTAAAAATAATTGCGCCGATTAGCCTTTTCTAAAAAATCGGATAAGCGAGCAGAGCAAGGTCACAATCACAATCTTGAAACGAAAATAAATTTTCGACAAGATTGGATTGCGACATCCTTCAACGAACAATGGGCAAAGCCCATTTCCCGTACTAAAGTACGGAGTTTCAGTAGCCGCAGACCCCGAAGGCGTACAATAGTACGACGAGAGGGTCGAGAACGCAGCTATGCGAAGCTTAGACGATTTTGTTACCCGTGGTAGAGTTTGCTCGTCTGGTAATTCGGTTCCGATGTGAGGTTCACGCCCAAACGGCGGAACACGCCAACGTCAACCTGCGAGAGGATTACGCTGGAGTGGACTTCGCAATGGCGGAGTTCCGGAAGCTTTTCGAGAGCAATCTTGGCGTTGTAATCGGTCAAGGCGCAAACGGAGAGTGCCACGAGAACTTCGTCCATGTGGAGGCGCGGGTTCTTGTGACCGAGCTGTTTGGTCTTGAGGTTCTGAATCGGTTCAATCACCATCGGAGAGAGCAAGCGGACTTCGTCAGGAATCTTCGCGAGGTGCTTCAATGCATCGAGCAACGCTGCAGAAGAGGCGCCCAACAACGAAGAGGTCTTGCCCGTAATAATCGTTCCATCGTTCAATTCGATAGCAACTGCCGGACCATTCGTTTCTTCAGCCTTCGCCACAGCAGCGACAGCAACCTTGCGGTCCTTCGCACTGATGTGAGCCTGTTCCATCACAAGTTCAAGCTTGTAGACTTGATCCTTTTCGGCATTGCCCTTGCGGACTTGGCACAAAGTATTGTAATAGCGGCGAACAATTTCGGCGTTGGCGGCTTCGCACACAGCAGCGTCATCAACGATGCAGTTGCCAGCCATGTTCACGCCCATGTCCGTCGGGCTCTTGTACGGAGATTCACCGAGAATGCGCGTAAAGAGAGCATTCAGCACCGGGAAAATTTCGACGTCGCGATTGTAGTTAATCGTCGTCTGACCGTATGCTTCCAAGTGGAACGGGTCAATCATGTTCACGTCATTCAAGTCGGCAGTAGCGGCTTCATAAGCGAGGTTCACCGGATGTTTGAGCGGAATGTTCCAAATCGGGAACGTTTCGAACTTGGCATAACCGGCCTTGACACCGCGCTTATTTTCGTGATAAATTTGGGAAAGGCAAACAGCCATCTTTCCACTTCCCGGACCCGGTGCAGTCACCACCACGAGTTCGCGGGAAGTTTCAACAAATTCATTTTTGCCATAACCATCATCGCTCACCACGAGCGGAATGTTGCTCGGATAGCCGGCAATCGGATAATGGCGATAGACCTTGAGGCCAAGCGTTTCAAGCTTTTTCTGATAAGCAACGGCGCTCGGCTGTTCTTGCCAGCGGGTCAGCACCACGCTACTCACGTAAAGGCCATAACCACGGAAGGCGTCAATCAGGCGAAGAACGTCCTGATCGTAAGTAATCCCGAGGTCGCCACGAACCTTGTTCTTTTCGATGTCGCCAGCATTGATGGCGATGATGACTTCGGCCTTATCCTTGAGCTTTTCGAGCATGCGGATCTTGGAATCAGGAGCAAAGCCAGGCAAAACGCGGCTTGCGTGATGATCATCGAATAATTTTCCACCAAATTCAAGATAGAGTTTTCCACCAAATTTAGAGATACGTTCTTGAATTTTTTCAGATTGAGTTTTTAGATAAGCATCGTTATCAAAACCAACTTTAAACATATAACAAATACCATTTTGAGAGTTTTCACAATTATAAAAAAATGTAAACCACCATCTCAAGTCCAAAAAAATATTTTTTTGCCATATTTCTAAATTTAGCGACGAACATGTTTACTTACCGCTACAGAGAACTTGCCGTAGCCCTTGAAAAAAAGGGTGAAGTCCGTTCTGCGCTCGCCAAAACGCTCCGCGTGAATCCCGAAGAAATCTTCAACCTCGAAGTGGAACGTTTTTCGCTAGATTCCAGGCGCAAAGGGGACTTACGTTGGTCATACAACGTGGTTTTTGACTTGAAGCGGAAAGTTCGCGCCACGGGGAATAACGCACGCGGGCTCATCGAGTCGAAACGTGAAATTCGCAGTCTTGATGCAGAACCGGGCAAAAGTACGGTTCCCATGGCAAGCCACGTTGATATCATCGGTGCAGGGCCAAGCGGCTTGTGGGCGGCATTGCATCTATTACGCAAAGGCTTTTTCGTCGACGTTTACGAACAAGGTAAGCAAGTCGAAGAACGATTCCGCGACATCCGTCGATTCTTTGTAGATCGTAAATTCAACGCCTACAGCAATGTGCTATTTGGCGAAGGCGGTGCAGGCGCATTCAGTGACGGCAAGCTCAACACACGCAGCAGAAACTTGTTCAGCGAAACAGTCCTCAAGGACATGGTAGAGTTCGGCGTTGACGAAAGCGTCGTGACATTCGCAAAGCCGCACATCGGTACGGACAAACTTGTTTTGATGTTACGTAAAATCCGTGCGGAGATCGTTCGCCTTGGCGGGCACATCCATTTTAACACATGCCTTGAAGATATTGAAATTAAGCACGGACGAATTTGCGCGATCAAGCTGAAAAACGTCATTGCGAGCCCCGGAACAATGTCCGGGATAAACTCCGCGAAGCAATCCAATGCAAGCGCGAACACGGAAATCGCGGAATCGCATTGGCAACCTTGCGAAGCGCTTGTTCTCGCCGTTGGGCATTCTGCACGCAGCATCTATGAACTGCTCCACGCACGCGGAGTCCAGCTCGAAAGCAAGGCCTTTGCCATGGGCGTTCGCGTTGAGCACCCGCAAATGCTCATCAACAGGCGCCAGCTCGGCAACGTCGATACAAGAATCACCGGCGCCGCCGAATATTTCCTCGCCACGCCAACGCTCAGCAAAACTTCGAGCGCTTACAGTTTTTGCATGTGCCCCGGCGGAGTCCTTGTGCCATGTGCATCCGAACCGGGAACGCTCGCGACAAACGGCATGAGCTACAGCCGCCGCAACGGAGCATTTGCCAACGGAGCCATCGCCGTCCCGATTACCGCAGGCGCCGAAGGATTCGACATTCCCTCAAGTGGTTCGCTTTTTGGCGGTCTCGACTTGCAACGAAAAATCGAAACCGATGCCTACAACGTTGGCGGGAAAAATTACGCCGCTCCCGCGCAAACCATCAAGAACTTCCTCGCCCACCGCGAAGACAAAAACCTTCCGAAATCCACCTACCCTTGCGGACTCGCTCCCAGCAATTTGTGGGATTGGATGGACAAGACCATTTGCAACAGCCTTGCCGAAGGATTCCAAAACTTCGACCGCAAAATCCCGGGCTTCATCGAACAAGGTTTAATCGTCGCCCCAGAAACGCGCACCAGCTCGCCACTCCGCATCCCGCGCAACAATGAAACGCTCGAAAGCGTGAACACCCAAGGACTCTTTGTCCTCGGAGAAGGCGCCGGCTACGCCGGCGGAATCGTCACCAGTGCCGCGGACGGCGTACGCCTTGCACACTACGCGAAAATTGAGAAGATTGTTTCAACGAAACTCCGCACAGATTGATTTTTATTTTTCACGTTCAACTTCCTACTGTCTACTTCCAACTTCCGGCCGTTTATGATCACACGTACTATCGATCGCAATTTTGCTAACATGCGCCTTGACCGATTCCTCCGCAAGGCATTCCCCGAAGAATCACTCTCAGTGTTCTTCGCAGTCATCCGCAAAAAGAAAGTCCGTGTAAACGGCGTTGTCGGCAAGGCAAACCAAATGCTCGTCGAAGGCGACGTCGTGAACATTTACGAAAATTTTAAGAGCGTTAGTGAAATAGACGAAAGACGAAAGACGAAAGACGAAAGAGAGACTCAAAGCGACAATTCAAAGACGAGAGACGAGAGGAGTATAGAAGGGGAAAGCCATCCCCTCGCTTCCGCCGCCGAAGCGGCTCCCGCAACCCCTTCGAGCGGGGCCACACCACCTAAAGGTGGCCATGCCCACATAAGTGCTGAAGCACTAAGTGGTCAAAGGCCGCAACGCCCCGACGCAAAAAGCGCAACAGGTTTTGCCAAAAACAAATCGACCTGGGGCAAGGCGCTAACAGGTGCCGAAAAGCAGGCGCATTGGGGCGCACACGAACTCGACCTTATCGTGCAAACCGAAGATTACGTCATCGTAAACAAGCCCTCGGGACTCGCAAGCCAGCCTGGAAGCGGCACGCGCCCCGGCGAAAGCCTCGTGGAATACCTTTGGGAATGGGGACGTAACGAAGGTCTAGACTTTAAGCCGACCATCGCACACCGCCTCGACCAAGAAACATCCGGCATGATTATTGCGGCGCTTCACGGCGACACGCTCCGCGACTTCACGCGCATGATTCGCGAACATGTTGTAGACAAATTCTACTTTGCGCTCGTCAAAGGCAACCTCAAAAAAGACCGCGGTACCATCAACGAATCGCTTTTGCGCACCGATAGCGCCAAGGGCAGCAAGATGCTCGTCGGCCAAGATGACGAAAACGCACAAAAAGCCATCACGCATTACCGCGTCAAGCAGCATTACGAAGGCTACGACCTCGTGAAAATCAAGCTCGAAACGGGCCGCATGCACCAAATTCGTGCACACTTCGCAAGCATTGGGCATCCGCTTTTGGGCGACACGCGCTACGGCGATTTTGCGCTCAACCGCGAAGTCAAAAAACAATTCGGTCTGAACCGTTTATTCTTGCATAGTTGCCGTCTAGAATTCGACTGGAACGGTGAACACAAAGTCTATGACTGTCCGCTCCCCAAAGAACTTCGAAACGTCATCAAGCAGTTAAAACCGATTCGCTACGAGCGCCCTGAAAACAACTTTCAAAAGAGCCGTAGACGATAAAATGGCGATGCCGCAACAGGGTGCGGCATGACATAAGCAGGCAAAGCCTGTCACCCTGGAACAAACGCAAGTTCAAGAAATAATGGATTCCCTCCGCGTTGCTCCGAGGACGACGAGTCCGGGCAGGCTCCGGCCGGGAAGGCAACAGCAACGTTAGGCGCGTACTAACGGAATGACACGCAAACCGAGTGTCGCGACAGAACATTTATGTTCTGTCATGACCGAGGTGCAGCAGTCAAGCCACGAAGTGGAAAATCGAACTGAATTGAGCGCGGGGTTGCAAACTTGTCAAACGCAATCTCGTAACAGAAGTTCTTTTCGTCCACAACGCGGATTGTACCCACGCCAAAAATCTTGTGCATCACGCGGTCGCCAACTTCAAACGTTGCCGAAGGCGCTTTCTTGACTAGCCCCAAGCTTTCGTCACTCAAGAAATCCCGTTCCTGATCGACATTTGCAATATGCGCTTTCGCCGCTTCGAGCAAATCTTCCGATAATCCGCGAGCCACATCTAGCCCGCCCATATCCATTTCAAGCAAAAAACGCGACGGATAACGCGTTCCGCTCTCCCCCGCCACACCATCTTCGGCATCACTCAAGCATAAAACATTTTCGGCACGCGTAAATGCCACATACGCAAGCCTGCGCTCTTCTTCTAGCTGAACCTTATTCTGCACACGCTTTACCGGGAAAAAGCCCTCATTCAAACCGCACACAAAAACGTACGGGAACTCCAGCCCCTTCGCATTGTGAATCGTCATGAGTTGCACGCGATCTTTTTCTTCGGCATCTTCATCGACATTCGTGAATAACACAATATTTTGCAAATACTCATCCAGCGAAGCATCTTCCTCGTAATAATTTTCAAACTCCAGAATTCCCTGTTTCAGTTCCGCGAGATTGTCCAAGCGGTCTTCGTCGCCATCCAAGCGCAACATTTCTTCGTACTTTGTCTCACGCAGAATTTTCGCCAAAATTTCAGAAACACTCATGTCCCTGTAGCACGAACGATACTTTTCTATCAGCTTCACATACTCAACGACATTGCTCCGCGCCAAAAATCCCTTGCAATCAAAATCAATCTTATTGCGTTCATTGCCCACCGACGACATTTCTGCCTGCGATGAAATATCGCAAGCCACATCATTCAACATCCCGGCTTCCGACACAATTTCCAAAAGCGCTTCGTAAAGCCCAACGCCTCGCGCATCGGCAAAGGCCTGCAATATCGAAACCTTGCGCGGCCCAAACTGGCGCTTGGGCGTGTTCACCGTCCGCAAGAACGACAAATCATCGGCGTACACGAGCATGCGCAAATAGCAAATCACGTCCTTGATTTCTTTGCGCTGGTAAAACCCGACACCGCTATAAACCTTATACGGAATATTTTCTGCCATCAAGGCTTCTTCGACAGAACGCGACTGCGAATGCATTCTATACAGTACCGCAATATCTTTGTAACGCATACCGCCCGCACTCTGCACCGCATTCTGGATGCGTTCCACGATCCATTTCGCTTCTTCGCGAGTGTTCTTTGCATGGTAAAAGACAGGCGTTTTTCCACCAACGCGAACCGGCCTCAAGACCTTTTCGATTCTAAACTTGTTGTTCTTGATAACCGCATCCGGCACTTTCAAAATGCTCGGCGTTGAACGATAATTGTTCTGCAACAAAATCGTCTTCGTCCCTTGATGCGTCTTGTCAAATTCAAGAATGCGATTGACATCCGCGCCGCGCCAGCCGTAAATCGTCTGGTCCGGGTCCCCCACGACAAATAAATTCTTGTGATAGCTCGAAAGCAAATCCGCAAGCATGAATTGCTGACCGTCAATGTCCTGATATTCATCGACCATCACATACATCATGCGCTTGCGCCACTTGTCGAGCTGTTCCGGGAAACTTTGCAGAATGTACAGCGTCACCAGAATCAAGTCATCAAAATCAAGCGCATAATTTTTCTTTTGCTCGTAAAGATAGCGGTAATAAACCTTCATCCACTTGTCGTCAGCATCATCAGACAATTCCAGCAAATGATCTTTGGGCATTTCGCGATCATCCACATCGCGACTTTCCTCGCTGCGGTCATCGTCTCCGCGATCATCCACACTCTCCGAAGGCAATTCCGCAAAAAGCGAAACGTAATCCAATTCATTAGCCTTGCGCCCCCCGATAAAATCGAGGACACTGCTGATTTTCAAATCCTTGAGTGAATACCCTAAATCCGCATACGCCTTGCGCAAAAGCGATTTTTGGTCATCTTCGTCCAGGATCATGAACTCTTTCGGGTAATTCAGCACATGGATTTCTTCGCGCAAAAAACGCACACAGAATCCGTGGAATGTGGAAATGTAGCCGCTGTCATCGCCGCCCAAAATCAAACGAATACGTTTCTTCATTTCGTTCGCGGCCTTGTTCGTGAACGTCACGCAAAGAATGTTCGCAGGCGAAATGCCCATTTCCTTCACGAGATACAAATAGCGATGCGTGAGCGTTTTCGTCTTGCCCGATCCAGCGCCCGCCACAACGCGCACATAACCTTCGGTCGTTTCGACAGCTTCCAGCTGTTCCTTGTCCAAACGAGAGCGCTCTCCCTCAAGGGAGTCCATAACCTGAGCCTTCATTTCTGGGGAAAGAACCATCTGCGCCTCGCATGGTGAACATTTGTTTTACTGCACAAAAAGTAGTCTTTTAAAATTATTCCGTCAAGTTAAATCATATAGACACCGAAGCACAACGACAACCGAATAGCCTTTTTTTTCAAAAAAACGCCATTTCGTACGATACCATTCTAAATTGGAACGTTTTTGTAAGATTTTTCTAAGTATTTCTAGAACATTTGGCTATATTTACAGACGGAGCAATGATAAAACACGTTATCGGCCAAGGAGTATATATGCTAAAAATGTTCTCCAGAACTGTGGCTATCGTAATTATTGTGTGTAATACAATGCTGTTTGCACAAAGCACATCCCAGGACAACAAAGAAAAACTTAACAGGACAACGAAAAGCCTACAGAGCATGAATTTTTATCTGCCCATCGAATCAGAAACATGGAAGATAAAAGCCATCAACAATGAATGGAGTTCTATCAGCTACCAATTCGGTTGGACTCGCTATAAAACAGAAGCAAATGGTTATTCATCTGTTTTCGGTTTAGGCATCGGCTTTTTGAATGGTTCTCTCAAAGATGAAATATACCACAAAAAAAACGATTTAAAAGGACTCGATTTCAACGTCAAGCTAGGCATAGGCATGGCCCCAATGTCCGACAAACTAATAGTCTCCGTACACTTTCTTTGCGGGCTTGATTTGAAAATCATCGAAGGAGAAATCAAAACAGAGACTCATAAATATACCACTGGAGCCATATACGTCGATGCAGTCATCGGTGGTGACGTTGTTGTCGGTTACCATGTTTTCGACACCATTGGCGTCATTGGCGGAATCGATATCACGACAAACGCTTACGGAATAGGAACCTATTACAACGATCCTGACCAGCCGTCAAAAACAAATAAGCTTTCATACCTATTCACAGGCGTAAATATCACACCCCACATTGGATTGTTCTTCGTCTTCTAAGATCTTATTCATATTCCTCCTCAATAACCCCAACCCTGCACGAAAATGTGCAGGGTTTTTATGCAATACAAAATTTTTTCGCCATACAAATGAGTATATTATTCACATCCAAATTCAGGAGGTTCAAATGCTTATTGTCAATACAGACTATATCAGTGGCAAAGAAATCGAAACAGTCCAGCTCGTCAAAGGGAGCATTGTTTTTTCGAAGAATGTCGTTCGAGACATTTTCGCAGGCCTCAAAACAATTATCGGTGGCGAAATTGCAGGCTACTCCGAAATGATGAACGAAGCGCGCCAAAAAGCAACAGAACGCATGATTCAAGAAGCTAAATCCATTGGCGCAGACGCCATTGTAAACGTGCGCTATTCCACAAGCAGCCTGATGGCTAGTGCCGCAGAAATCATCGCTTACGGAACCGCAGTCCGCTACAAGAAATAATCCCAGCTACGCGCCGTAATTTCGAATAAAGAAAAACGCAAGAACAGCCGCAATAGACAAGTACACAAACACCACTAGCGCGGCTTTTTTTCGGCTACCTTCAAAACGGATTTCTGGCAGCGTTTTCACAAAACAAATCTGCCAGAGATCAAACAACACCCAAGCAAAATTGACCAGCGCCATACAAAGGCCAACATGGTGCGGAGCAATAAGAGCCACTAACGTCAAATAAATTTTTATGCTACCCGAAACACTGTTCGCAAGCATAAAATTATGGGCTCCGACAAAACCACCTAAGCAGGCGGCCACTGCCATTTTCGTTCGGTTTCTCGGTTTTAATTCTTCGAATTCCATTTAGTTATCCCTATACACCGCGCCAAAATTAAAAACATTCATATCATCCAAAAAACTTTTTAGTTCTTACTTTTAAATCACGTGACTACAATCACGAATCTTTCTATTTTTATTATATGGCAAATTCATTATTTTTTGAAAAATTCGCAGCAGTCCTCCCCGCAGGCGGGCTTGGCAAGCGCATGGGCGGCAACATCCCCAAGCAGTTGATGCAATTGGGCGGCAAACCCGTTTACCAGTATTCTCTTGAAACATTCCTCAAGATGGACGAAATTGCAGAAGTCGTCATGGCGGTTCCTGCAGACTGGAAAGATTATTTCGAAAAAGAAATTGAAGCTTGGATTTCTGCAAGCGAGAATGTCGAAAAGTTTAGAACAAAGTTAAAAATCGTTTTAGGCGGAAAAGAACGTTGGCAGTCCGTAGAAAACGGCGTGAATGCACTCACGAGTAACGCCGAATACGTTCTAGTGCACGATGTCGCACGCCCGTTTATAAGCGAAAAAATCATCCGCGATGTATTTGATACACTCGTCAACAAAGGCAGTTGCCTCGTTGCAAAACCCGCCATCGATACCATCAAGGTTGCAAGTGATGGACGCGTCGAAAATACGATTGACCGCAGTAAGGTTTGGCTTGCGCAGACACCGCAAGCAGCGCGCATCAACTTGCTCAAGCAGCTCTATACGCGCATTGCAAAAGAACCGCTGAACTTTACGCCGACCGACGAAGCAAGCATCCTCGAATTCTTTGGCGAGCCCGTCTATATTGTCAAGGGCGAATCCGCAAACGACAAGCTCACTACACCCGAAGACTTTGAAGTGTTTGCAAGCCGGGCAAAACACATTTAATTTTTTACGAGGAATCGAGTTCAAATATCTCTATTTAAACTGATCTCTATTCAAAAAAAATATTGTATTTTCCCATTTATTATACACAACAACTTACTTTTTTATTATTTTAAAAATACAAACGAGGGGGAAAAATATGATATTTCGTACTATTCCACTTTTATTATTTCTTGTCACTTTTGTAGCCTGCAGCAATAGCGGTTCAAGTCATTCACACGAGCAATCTTCTGATGAAGAAATAGAAGGAATGCTCCTGCTCAAAAGCGGATCCGCCACAATCGGAAGTAACGACAAAAGTTTCAGAGCCAATGAACGCCCCGCCATGAGCGTCCTACTAGATTATGATTTCTATTTGAACGTTCACGAAGTAACCTGCGGTGAATATGCCGAAGTCGCCAAGGATGCGGGTTTCAAAACGTTCGCAAAATGCGACAACGACAGTTTACCAATTACTGATGTTACGTACTATGATGCAGTCTTATTTGCAAACGCCAAGAGCAAGTTGAACGGACACGACACCGCATACACGTACAGTAAACCAACCTTTGACAACGATGGACATTGTACGAACCTGGAAGGATTCGCATTTCATGCCGACGCAAAAGCATTCAGGCTTCCGACTGAAGCAGAATGGGTTTATGCGGCAACCCGCACCTGGGATGTCAAGAAAAGCTGGAACAGCAGCAACTCCAAATACAATCTGCATAAAGTTTGCAGTGCAGGTTCAGATTCTACGGGATTCTGTGACATGGCTGGTAATGTCATGGAATGGGTAAATGACTGGATGGGAGTTTTCCGCGATACAACAATCATCAACTATGTCGGTGCCCCCGATGGCGGAGAATTGGGCGAA
Organism: Fibrobacter succinogenes; assembly: GCF_902779965.1. Lineage (NCBI taxonomy): Bacteria > Pseudomonadati > Fibrobacterota > Fibrobacteria > Fibrobacterales > Fibrobacteraceae > Fibrobacter > Fibrobacter succinogenes. Next base: position 21,083 of record NZ_CACZDK010000012.1, read on the forward strand.
CGAGTCGTCAAGGGCGGCTGTTACTCGTCTTCGGATAAAGAGATCAATCCCTATAGCCGTGGAGATGTATATACGGTCACTTCTTCGACAAAAGCTGAGTACATAGGTTTCAGGCTCGCATTCGGAAATATACCGAATGCGCTTTGGATGGGAAAAGAAGGATCTTCTCAAACAAGCGTTGTTACACCGCTTGCAGGAAGCGAAACAGTCAAGGCGCTCACCGGCGCGTACAACGTAAAACTAGCCTTCCGCAACGATGTTTCCGGAAATATAGCCTACATCGACTATATGAACGGAACTCTTTCCGTTAAAGAAATCACAAAGGACATCGATGCTTATCATCCCGAAATATCTCCCGATGGGAAATGGATTGCCTACTGTACAGGCATCGAGGGCGTATCAAGAAAATCAACGATTTACATACAAAGTTTAGAAGAAGAAAGTAGCCCCATAAAACTTGATGTCGAAAAGGCTGCCATTCCCCGCTGGAGAGTTCTTGAAACTGGCGATACCGTCATCATCTTTGTGACCGATGCCGGCAATAACAAAAATGAAGCAACGTTCAAGTCAGCCTCCACTTGGCAAGTATCGTTCGCCAACGGAAAATTTGGAACTCCGCAAAAGTTATTCGATGGAGCATACCACGGAGGGATTTCTGAGGACAATACACTGACAGTTACAGGCTCACGAGTCCTTCGCGCACGTATTGCAAAAACTAATTCTAACCTTTCGCAAAATGCTCTGGACACAACTTGGTACAATGAAGATCAGGCTTGCAACGTTTCTCTTGCTCAAGACCGAACAAAGCGCACCTTATTCCTTGATTTTGGTGGAAAGACAGGTAAGGACTTCGTTGGGAAAAAATATGCTACGCATGAACAAATTTTTATTGCAGACAGCACAGGTAAATTAATACAATCTATCAAGGCGCCCGAAGGCTATACATTCGACCACACGGAATGGACTACAGACAATATCCAATCAAGCATTGTTGCCACTCTAGCCAACATAAATGGAGCTCACACAAAAATAGTTTTAATCAATCCAGTTGACAGTAGCATCACTGAACTTGCCGAAGGAGAAGAACTATGGCATCCCAATATGTGGATAAAGAAAAAAAATCCAGAACCCATAGGCACTCTTGAAACAAGCTTCAAACTAGATCCAGATAGCGCAGGAATGTATTACAATCCATCGGGATCCAATTGGTACGCAGATGACGAATATCGCTACAAAATGGAATTTCTATGGCAATATAAAGACACGGCAAACGTTGTTATTTTAGGTTCATCCCGAGTCTTTTTCGGCTTAAACCCATTACTATTCAACAAGCCCTATTACGCAGTCAACCTATCTGTCGAGGCAATGGAACATAAGGCAGCCTATCATTTCTTGTCAAATTATATCCTTCCACATATGAAAAAATTGAAAATTGTCATCAAGGATCTGGATATTGACCGTTGGTTCACCGTCTCATCAGGCATATTCGAATATGCATACAAGTTCTATGCTGGATATGTTTACGACAAAAACCATAACTACTGGAAAGAAGGCGCTCCCCGCGGGCTTGCCAAGGCGACATACAATTCCCCGGGCATTTTCCGTACGCAAAACATATTACGTCCAACACGTGGTTTTAGTGCAAAAAGTGGAAGTAGATGGGGAAAACCAGCTACAGAAAAAGACTCAACCTGGTTTGATATTTTCAGCGACCGTTTCATGCACAACTTCAATCACCTTATCCAAATGATTGAAGAATGTCAAATGCATAATATCACATTCATTGGAGTCATCACACCACAAAACCCAAGCTACAAAGAAACCGGTTCTTTCGGAAAATTCGGCATTCGCAGAAGTGAAGCCCCAATCCTAATCCAGAAAATAGCCGATTTACAAAAAAAATACCCCAACTTCATCCTGATGGACGAAAATAAAATGGGAAATCACGATTACACAGATGAAATGGCCATGGACAGAGACCATTTAGCAGAGAAAGGCGCTCAACAACTAACAAAACGAATCGATTCTCTCATTAGAAGCCTTGATATTGATTTATCCCATTAATCGAGTTGCAAAATTGATTCATCGCATATCTTTTTTCTACATTTACGCCGAAAAAATTTAAAGGGTAATAAGATGAAAGTTTCTTTGAATTGGCTTAGACGTCACGTTGACCTTCCGGAATCTGCGGAAGATGTCGCAAAGGCGCTCACCTCCATCGGTCTCGAAGTTGAAGGCATGGAAGAACCGGGCAAGGTCTATGACAAGTTGCTCGTTGCAAAGGTTCTCACTTGCGATCCGCACCCGGATAGCGATCACTTGCACATCACTACCGTGAACGACGGCACAAACACCATCCAGGTTGTTTGCGGAGCCCCGAACGTCGCTGCAGGCCAGACGGTTGTACTCGCCCCGATTGGCGCAGAACTCCCACTCCCCGATGGCACCAAGCTCAAGATGAAGAAATCCAAGATTCGCGGTGTCGAAAGCTTCGGCATGATTTGCGCCGAAGACGAAATCGGACTTTCTGACGACCACGCGGGCATCATGGTTTTGGACGATTCCATCCCGGCAGGCACCCCGTTCGTAAGCCTCGGCATGTATGAAGTTTGCTACGAATTGAACGTCACTCCGAACCGCCCGGATGCTCTTAGCCATCGCGGTGTCGCACGCGAACTTGCCGCCAAGTTCAACCGCCCGCTGAAGCCCCTCGCCTACACCCTCAACGAAGATTCCGAAGCAGCCAGCTCTGCTATTAGCCTCGAAGTCGTTCCGGGCTGCGGTTGCTCCCGCTATGTGGGCCGCGTCATCAAGGACGTGAAGGTCGAAAAGTCCCCGGCATGGCTCGCCAAGTTGCTCCACGCCGTTGGCATGAACAGCATCAACAACGTGGTCGATATCACGAACTTCATTTTGATGGACGTGGGTCAGCCGCTCCACAGCTTTGACATGGACCAGCTCCACGGCAGCAAAATCAAGGTACGCCGCGCCGTGAAGGGCGAAAAGATCGAAACGATTGACCACACCGAACATGAACTCGTCGAAAACGACCTCGTGATTTGCGACGGTGACCGTCCCGCTTGCGTCGCTGGCGTGATGGGCGGTGTCGAATCCGAAATCGTCGATGCCACCAAGAACGTGTTCCTTGAAAGCGCCTGGTTCAACCCGACCGTTATCCGCAAGCAGGCCAAGCGCCTCTGCATTTCTACAGACTCCAGCTACCGCTTCGAGCGCGAAATCGACTTTGCTACGCAGGACGAATACAGCAAGTACGCTTGCGCCATGATTCAGGAAGTCGCCGGTGGCCGCATCCTCAAGGGTTCCGTCGAATACACCGGCGAAGACCACAAGAAAGAAAACAACGTAGTCACACTCCGCATTGCCCGCGCCGAAAAGGTCATCGGCATGAAGCTCGAAGCAGCCCAGGTCGAAAAGTACCTCACGGGCATCGCGCTCGAAGTCGTGAAGAAGGACGCAGAATCCATCACCTTCAAGATTCCGAGCTTCCGCCCGGACCTAGAACGCGAAGTGGACCTCATCGAAGAAATTGCACGCCTCATCGGCTTTGACAACATTCCGTACAGCTTGCCGAAGTTCACGATGCAGCCGAACGAACTCCCGGCTATCGAAGTTTTGAACCGCAAGATCCGCAAGACGCTTTCTGCCATGGGCCTCCATGAATGCTTGAGCCTCCGCTTTACGAGCAAGGCCCGCACCGAAGCCCTCTTTGGCCCAGAAAGTGACGACCGTCGCAGCAAGCCGGCACTCCTTTTGAACCCGCTCAGCGAAGAACTCGGCGCTGTTCCAACATCGCTCCTCCCGAACTTGCTCAAGGCTGTTGCCGAAAACGAGAAGAACCGTCCGGGTTCTGTTCGTCTGTTCGAAGTAGCGAAGGGTCAGTTCAAGCGCGCCCGCAAGGACGAACGCGATCCGGGCTTTGACGAATCGAACCTCGTCGCCCTCACCATCGCCGGTAACTTTGACACCGATCCGCTGAACGACAAGCCGAAGCAGATTGACTTTGCCGCCTTCAAGGGCTTTGTCCAGAGCTTCTTCAAGCGCCTCGGTCTCGTCGTGGAATTCCGCGCCGCCGCTAAGCCGGAACTCTTCCTCCACCCGGGCAAGCAGGCCGAAATTGTCTGCAACGGCACAGTGCTTGGCACGATGGGCGAACTCCACCCGAACTGCCTCAAAGCTAACGAAATCAGCTACGAGACTTACGTGATGGAAGCCGACATGGACAAGATGGAACATGAAAGCCACAAGAAGATCGTGTTCCAGCCGTTCAGCCGCCAGGTGCCTTCGACCCGCGACATCTCTATCGAAGTTGCCAAGTCGATGACTCACGAAGACGTGCTCGCCCGCATCAAGGCTCTCAACCCGAAGAACCTCGCGAAGATTACTCTCAAGAGCATCTACGAAGGCGAAAAGATTGAAGCCGGCAAGAAGAACATGGTTTACAGCCTCACCTACCAGGCTATGGACCGCACGCTCACGGACGACGAAGTCAACAAGGCTCACAACAAACTTCGCGACAAGCTCGTCGCGAACGGCGACATCGTGCTCCGCTAGCCATATATCATCCCCGCAAATGGCGGGGATCTAGACCATTACAAAAAAGACCTGCGTTTCTAGCGCAGGTCTTTTTTTTTGCAAATGTTTTCGTCAATTACTGGGTAATCGGTGTATTGTCCAAAATCGTATCAACCGTTTTTTCAATGATACTTTCCCAGTCGCTCAAGGAGACAACAAACGTATATCCCGAGTTCGATTCGTAATCACCATAGCCAACTCTACGGCCGCTACTTACATCATAAAAGGCGTAAATACCCTTTGCTGTAAAGTAATTTTGCGGACAAGAATAAGTAGTCATTCCATTAGAGCAAGTCCCCATTTTTGTCGTTCTGCCAATCCAAATATCATCCAAAACAAGATAGACGTCCGCAGACGGGTCCATCTCCGTTACTCTCGGAACTTTAATATTCTCTTCATTCACAGGTGCTGGTTCAATCTTAACATAATCCCTGGAGATTTTTTGTACAGCGTAGCGAATACCACTCGACTGAGAAAGCAAGTTATATTCCAATTGAGCCCTGTACCAATCCGAGAAATTGTTAACATAATCCGGCAAATCGTCCTGTAAATCATCCAAATTTGCGACAAGCGGTTCTGTGAACACAACTTTCACCTTAGACGGTTTTTTAGTCCAAGAATCATCAATCACAGCACGCTTTGCAGCACACCCCACCAGGAATACACTTGCAAACGCCATAGTCAAAATAAACTTTAATTTTTTCATTCGAACTCCTTTTTTATAATATTTGGAATATAAGTATAGTAAAACAACCTTGTATTAAGGTTGTTCATCAATTAAATGATGCAAAATATTTTAAGACATTCATTCAGTCTTCTGAGCCCATCAAAATCGATGGATTATGGAACCTGCTGGAATTGAATCCATTACACATGCCCCCAAGCCTAGGCTTAATTCAGTCCAAGCTGCTCACGTAGATTCTTGATAAATTCATATTCTTCGGGCGACATATTGCTCTTGTTGTCGTCTTCGCGAGATGCGTTCGCAATACGGACCATGCAGTTCGTCACCTGGATTTTAAAATCGTTTGAAGCCGACCGGAGCGCTTTGACGCAAGCCTTAGTGCGGTCACTTGCCGACTTGTAACCTGCATAAAGGTTGTTGAATTCGTCCCAACTGGCGTTCGGAGTCACTTCGTCATGAATTTTGTCAAGTTCAGCACTTTCCGCTTCCGTTGCCGAAGTAGCCCCCGGCAAAAGCTGTTCATTCTCGTGGTTATGCGAAAGGCAGGCCGTCTGCCAGCACAAAATCAAAAGCGCCATATCAAAATTCATAAGAACCTCTGTTTGCATAGTCATCCGCTTAAAAAGCGATATGACAAATTTTAAATATTTACGTTTTAAAAATACGAAAAAAGTGATTAGTAAACAGTGGTTAGTAAACAGGAATTGTAAAAGAGAACGTTCTTATTGCCATTCAACCACAATTCCCTCACTGGATTCCCTCCCAAATGCAGATACGAGAAATTATGGATAGGGCAAGCCCCAACCTCTTAGGCTCGGTTTAAAGAATATACAAGCGTAATCAGAATTGTATGGATCCCCTTCGCTCCGCTTCGAGGATGACAAGGTCGAGCATGACTGCTCCAGGACGACGATCCCAAGATGACAAAAAAGCAACCACATCCTACTTCTAACATCCTACTGTCTACCGCCCACTTGCACCCCAAAAAACCTAACCACCAACCACCAACCACTAACCACTTTACTATACTTTAGTCATGGCATACATCGCAATGGCGCGTAAGTGGCGCCCGCAATCATTCAGCGATATGGTCGGTCAGGAACATATCGCAAAGACTCTCGAGAACGCCATTCAGGGCGGTCGTCTCCATCATGCATTCCTTTTTACCGGCACCCGTGGTGTGGGCAAGACGACTAGCGCCCGCATCCTCGCCCGCACGCTCAACTGCAAGGGCTCAGACCCGCTACACCCGTGTGGCGAGTGCGACAGCTGCAAGGATATCGCCGGCGGAAACCCGATGGACGTCTATGAAATAGATGCGGCCTCCAACACCAGCGTCGATAACATCCGCGATGTGATTGACCGCGTGCAGTACCCGCCCGTCATCGGCAAGTACAAGATTTTCATCATCGACGAAGTCCACATGCTCTCGACAGGCGCCTTCAACGCTCTCCTCAAGACGCTCGAAGAACCGCCCGCCCACGTGATTTTCATTTTTGCAACGACCGAAGTCAACAAGGTTCCGCAGACGATTTTGAGCCGTGTCCAGCGCTTTGACTTCAAGCGCCTGACCGTTGACCAAATCCGCAGCCGCCTCCGCTATATTTGCGAACAGGAAGGCATCAAGGCTACCGACGAAGCTCTCGACATCTTTGCCGAAAAGGCCGACGGTTCCATGCGTGACGGCCTCACCTACTTTGACCAGGCCTACGCCTTTACCGGAAACGAGATGACCGCGGAGTCCGTCCGCTCCGTCCTCGGCATTCCGCCTGTTGAACTTTTCTTCTCGCTCATCCAGTCCATCGAGAACCACGACATCAAGGGTTGCTTCCGCATGGTGGATGACGCCGTGAAAATCGGTATCGAGTTCATCCCGCTGCTCGACGGCTTTGGCAAGTTCCTCCGCAACTTGCTCTACGCCCGCCTCGATGCATTCACTCCGGACGCTCTCAACATCACCGAAGAACTTTACACCAAGTACAAGAGTTGCGCCCAAGGCCTTACGAACGGCGACATTCTCCGCATAAGCAAGATGCTCATCGACTTGCAGGGCACGCTCCGCTACAGCACGAACCCGCGCCTCCTCGTCGAGACGACGTTCGCCCGAATGGCTTGGCTCGACCGACTAGTCGATTTGCGAAAAGCTCTTGCAGCGATTAACGATCCTAAAAGCGCCGAAAACGACGCGGTAAAAAAAAAAGTAACTGAAGTCAGCGCCATGATAGACGCCCAGGAAGAAGTCCAGGCGTCTTACGACGATCCGTTTGCAGGCTACGAACAGAGCAGCGTGCAAGCGTTCTCGCGCTACGAGATTTCAGCCGCTTGGCCATCCATCCTTTCGGGAATTGCAAACGACGGAGACTACGTTTTCTCTGCGGCTATAGCAAACACGACTCTCGAAACGGGCGACCCCGAAATGACCCCGTTCCCAATTGCGCTGACTTACGCAGGCACCACCGAAAATTCGGACAACTGGGGCTACCGCCAGATGATGGAACACGAGGACTATGTCGAACGCGTCACACGCATTTTGGAAGACCGCCTGCAAACAAAAATTGCACTTTCCATCCGAACCCGCGCCTTCACCGAAAGCGAACTGGCCGAACAACGCGCCGCCAAGATGAGCCCTTACGAACTCGACCTAGAAAAGGAACCGGGACTTGCAAGGCTCAAGCAGATGTTTGCCGCAGAACTTGTGTTCTCCAAAAAACTGAAACGCGCTACCATGGTCGCGCAAACAGACGACGAAGACTGCGATGCGTAAATTTCATGGACCCTATCGTGAAGCTCCTGGGTGACAATTAAAACGTCATCCTGGAACGAAACGTAGTGTGGTGATAGGATCCATAAAAATAAAAATTCTATAATTACGAATGGAAAATGACTTTAATGCCCCCCACTTTAATGTCATTCCCGACTTGTTCGGGAATCTCCCGAGACTTCACTAGAAGGAGATGCCCGCTCGTAGGCGGGCATGACAACAGCGGTAAAGCAATAAAGCATAAAAACAACTTTTAATACACTCAAAAAGCGAGGATACATTCATGGACATGAGCAAAATGCTTAAAGACCTTCAGAAAATGCAAAGCAAGATGCTGAAAGCTCAAAACGATCTCAAGGCACAGAGCTTTGACGCTGAAGCCGGTGGCGGAATGGTGAAGGTTGCCATGAACGGAAAGGGCGTGCTCACGATGGTTAAAATCAACCCCGATGCAGTCGACAAAGACGATGTCGAAGCACTCGAAGACCTCATCATGGCAGCAGTCAATTCCGCAGTCAAAAAGAAAGATGACGCCACCCAGTCTAGCATTTCCGACATCACTGGCGGCATGAAAATTCCCGGTTTGATGTAATTTTCGTCAAATTTTGCAAAAATTCGCAAATTCGGGTGCACTTCATCCCCGATATTTGCGCTTCATCAAAAACAGAAAAAAGCACCCTTATGAAAAGGGTGCTTTTTTTTTACATTTGGCTAGCTTAATATATTAGGAGAACGAATGTCAAGGAAATTTTTAGTCCTTTCTGCCCTCGCTTTAGGGCTGATGGTACCAGCCTCGGCAAAAACCTACACCAGAGATGAGGCGGTTCAAATCGCTATTGAAAACTCGCCTGATGTTAAATCGGCCGAAGAAGATCTCATTAGAGCATCTTCCCAAGTAGAAGCTGGCTACGGCAATGCTTACCCCTCTATTGACTTCAATGCAACCGTGACTCGCATTTTCGGACTTGACGATGTCAAGGGTGGTACGCCAATAACAAACACAGCGTCAGACATGTATGGCGCTAAAGATGACGATGGAAACCCCAAAGCAAACCTTTTTGACAAAAGTGTTCTGGCCCCAGCAATCGACAAAATGATAGGCATGGCAAGTGCTCAAGGTTACCGCTGGCAATCTAGCGTAGGCCTTACCGTGACCCAGGTGCTTTATGCAGCAGGCAAGGTCGGTACAGCAATCGATATCGCGAAGGCCTACAAGCTAAAACAAGAAATAGCTCTCGAAAATGTTAAGACCTCGGTTCGTTTCAACATTGAAAAATCTTTTGACAACTGCATCATCATTGATTCTTCTATTGCTATTCTAGAAGCAACCATCAAGCTGACCGAACAGAATCTTGAATTTCTCAAGCAAAGTTACGAAAGCGGCCTTGCCTCAGAACTGGATTTACTCCGTCTCCAGCTGTCTCTTGACACCTACAAATCAAACTTACAAACAACCAAGAACAATTATCTCGTTGCCAAGAACGCACTCCTCATCGCCATGGGGCTTGAATGGGATCCAGACATTCAATTGCAAGGCGAACTCCGCACCCCGGATTCGAACCTTCCCTATCCTGACACTGTAATGGCAAATGTTCTGCAACGCCGCAAAGAAATTGCCATGCTCAATGCCGCCGAGACCATTCTCGAAAAGAATATCGATATCGAAAAAGGCGGATACAAACCAACAATCGCTTTGGTGGGCGGTATTAAATACGCCAATAACCAAAACAAGATTACCGAATGGGACGCTCCTAAGTGGGACAAGCTCAACAAGTATGTGGCCTTGAACGTTTCCATGAACTTGTTCAATGGTATGCAAACCAAGGAAGCTGTAGTCCAAGCAAAATCAAATCTCCGCAGCACACAAATTCAAAAGGAAACGCTCGAAAAAGCAATCCGCTTAGAAATTGAAACTGACGCGATAGCTCTTGCTACAGCAGAAGAACAACTTGTCATTCTAAAGAACAACATCGATTTGGCTGCACGTATTTACGATATGACGGAAGCAGCCTACAAAAACGGAAGTGAAACTCAGTTGAACCTGATTGCGGCAGGATTATCGCTTCATCAAGCCAAACTGGAATACATCAAAGGTGTACAAAACTGGAACAACGCCTATAACGCAATGCTCACGGTCACCGGAGAATACTAAGATTTAAGAGGAAGACAATTATGAAGACTATTACAAAATCAATCATTACTATTTCTGCCCTGTCGCTCCTCCTTGCCGGATGTGGCGACGCCAAGAAAGACGCCAAGTCCGAGAAAAAAGTTTCGACCATCGAAGAAATCCAGAAGGTTAAAGGCAAGCCCGCCCGCGTCGTGAAAGCAACCACAGTCAAGCTTACCGACGTCCGTGCCTTCAGCGGTACTATCGAAGGTAGCCAGCAGACGTCTGCAGTAGCAAAACTCGGCGATCCGATTGCCAAAATCAAAGTGCACGTTGGTTCCAAGGTCAAGAAAGACCAGGTTCTCGCTGAATTCGTATTCACGGGCGACAACACCGGTTACCAGCAAGCAAAAGCCGCCATGGAACTGAACGAAAAGACCCTCGCCCGCACCAAGGAAGTGCAGGCCAAGGGTGGCGTTTCCCAAAGCACAGTGGACCAGCTCGAAACCCAGATCAGTGTTGCCAAGATGCAATTGGAAGCAGCCCGCCGTGCAACGCTCGTGCTCGCTCCGTCTTCCGGTACCATTACCGAAGTCAAGCACAAGGTCGGCGAAGTTCCGGGTGTCGGTGGTGCCATGTTCACCATCGCAAACCTCGACAAAGTAATCCTCAAGCTCAACGTCACAAGTTCCGAAATCGGATTCTTCAAGAAGGGCGCCAAGGCAACAATCGAACTGAACGGCGAAAAGCTCCAAGGCGAAGTGAGCCTCATCCCGCTCGCCGCAAACCCGATTACGCGTTTCTTCCCGGTCGAAGTCACCTTCAAAAACAAAAATCGTAAACTCCTCCCGGGCATGTACCTCACCACAAAGATTGACGCCCGTGAAGTTACAGGCGTTACAGTCCCTGTCGAAGCCATTGTCTATAGCAACGGCGTGAACTCGGTCTGGATTGTCGATAACGAAGGCAAGGCCAAGCGCAAGATTGTGCAACTCGGTGTGCAAACCAAGACCGACATTCAAATCAAGGATGGCCTTAGCGAAGGCGATGTCGTGATGGTCGAAGGCCAAAACCGCATGAACGATGGCGACAAGGTGCTGATCGTCGAATAATCGACACTGGAGTATAGTCAATGATAAAAGCCAGTATCTACAAACCAATCACCATGCTCATGGTCATCTTGACCGTGGTGGTGTTCGGTCTTTATACTTATTCTATGATGGTGGTGGACTTGATGCCGAAATTCGAAGTCCCCGTGGTTACGGCCACCATCATTTACAAGGGTGCAAACCCTGAAGAAATCGAAACCACAATTATCAAGCCGATTGAAGAACAGGTGGAACTCGTGGACGGTATCGACTACGTGCAGTCCATCTGCTTGGAAAACTACGGCATTATCGTCGCCATGTTCAACATGGGCGTGAACGTGGACGTTGCCGCAAATGACGTGCGTTCCAAGGTGGACCTCGCCTCTGCGGACTTCCCGGATGCCGTGCAGGCTCCGATTATTTCAAAGGTCGATATTAACGGTGCCGCCATCATGGCAATTTCGTTTACCGGCCCTCTGAACTCTACGGAACTCCGCCAGAAAGTCGAAGACGAAATTGAACCGCTCTTCACCTCTGTTTCCGGTGTCGCAAGCGTCGATATCTTCGGTGGTACAACCCGCCAGATTGCCATCGAAGTCGACAAGGAAAAAATGATGGACCGCGGTGTCGATATCGGCACCATGATGGGCCTTTACGGCATGTCCAACGTTAACCTCCCGATTGGTGAAGTTATCGGCAAGCACAAGAACACGTCTGTGCGTACCGCAGGTAAGTTCAAGAACCTCGATGAAATGCGCAATATGGAAATTCCGACGGAAAAGGGAGTGGTCAAGCTCTCTGAAATTGCCGTCGTGAAAGATACCATCGAAACAATTACATCGACTTCCCGCTTTAACGGCATCAACTCTGTCGCACTGGATATCAAGAAGCGTTCCGACGCAAACGTCGTGGAAGTTTCCAGAGGCGTGCTCAAGCGTTTGGAAGAAGTCAACAAGACTCTCCCGGAAGGCTTCAAGCTCACGCTCATTTACGACAAGTCCGAAGCTGTGAACGAATCCATCGATAACGTTATTCAAAACATCATTATCGCCATCGTGCTTACCGCCGCCCTCTTGCTCTTGTTCCTCGGCAAGTTCTCCACGATGATTATCGCAGCCCTCACGATGCCGATTTCTGTGATTGGCGCTTTCACGCTCATGTACTTCGCAGGCTTTGGCATCAACATGATGTCCCTCATGGCTCTTTCGAGTTCCGTGGGGCTGTTGGTGACGAACTCCATCGTCGTGCTTGAAAACATCAACAGCAAGTTGAACCAAGGCCTTGACCCGAAGGAAGCCGCCTATAAGGGCACCTCCGAAATCATGATTGCCATCATGGCATCAACACTCACCAACGTCTGCGTGTTCGTGCCTATCGCATTCATGAAGTCCATCGTAGGTATCTTCTTTAGAACATTCGGTATGACCATGGTGTTTGCAACGTTCGTGTCGCTCCTCGTGACATTTACGCTTACACCGCTTATGGCTGCCTACTTGTTCAAGGGTAAAAAGAAAGACGAAAACGGAAACATCATCGAAGAAAAGCCAGGCATTATCGAATCCGCTCTTGGTATTTTCCCGAAAATTTTGAACGGTTTCCGTTTTGTCTATTTGAAGATGCTTGGATTCTGCCTTTCTGTTCCGGGCGTGATTTTCCAAGTTGTAGCACTAGTCCTTACTCTCATGCTCGTCGCAAACCTCGCCAAGAACAACTTGACCGTTGAACTTACCCCGAGACAAGACCAAGGCATGATGAGCATCAAGCTCGAAATGCCCGTAGGTACGAATATCGAAACGACCGACAGTGTCGCACGCATTATCGAATCCCGCGTCAAGGATATTCCTGAAATTGTTCACTACAGCATGAACGTGGGTGGTTCCAACGGCTTTACGACCGTAAACCAGGCTACCATGCGTGTAAGGCTCTTGAAGGACTGGGAAAAGAAGAAAATGAAGGACTGGAAGGGCAGACATCGCAGCACCGACGAAATCGTCGATTCCATCCGCCCGTACCTCGCCAATATTCCTGATGCCTACATTTCCGTGAAATCCACCTCCGCCTCTGAAATGCAGAACAACTCCGCCGGTGACGTGGTGCTCGAAGTGAGCGGTCTCCATGCAGACTCCGTGATTAAGGCTTCTCAAATCGTCCTTGACCGCGTCAAGGAAAAGATTGACGGTATCGTGGATATCAAGACAAGTTACGAAGCCGGTAAGCCGGAAATCCGCTTGGTTCCGAATCGTGCAGCACTTGCCGACTACGGTGTAACGCTAGAAACCGTCGCAAACTACAACTACATCGCAGTGAACGGTTTCGAAGCAGGACAATATACCGAAGACGGTGAAGAATACGACGTTTATGTGCGCTTGATGGAAAAGGATAGACAGAGCCATGCCGACATCGAAGACTTGCCTGTCAAGACGCCAAAGGGCTACGTAAGTGCAAGTGAGCTCTTCCACATCGAAGATGGTGCAGGTCCGACGCGTATTGACCGTAAGCGCAAGATGAGACGTGTTGACGTTTCGATGAACTTGCTCCCGGGCCACACGACCGGTGAAATCATGGGCAAGCTTGGCGAACTTACTGCAAGCATGAAGGACGAACTCCCGGAAGGCATCACGTTCAGCTTCGGTGGTAACGCCGACATGCAGAACGACATGCAGAAGGAATTCATGACGGCAATCGTGATGGCAATTCTCCTCACCTATATCTTGCTGATAGCTCTCCTCGAAAGCTTTGCCCAGCCGTTCATTATCATGACAACCATCCCGATGGGCGCTATTGGCGTGCTCCTCGCCCTTATCTTTACCGGCAAGGCACTCTCCATGATTGCCCTCATGGCTATCGTGATGTTGATTGGTGTGGTGGTGAACAACGCTATTCTTTTGCTCGACGAAGCAAACCGTCTGTTGCGTAGTGGAAGCATGGGCCGCCGTTCGGCAGTGTTGACCGCAGCAAAGTCCAAGTTCCAGCCGATCATGCTTGCAACGCTTGCATCCGTGATTGCACAGCTTCCGCTGGCATTTGCTCTCGGTGGTAACGTGGCCGCCATGACGCAGCCGATGGGTATCGCCTCTGTGGGTGGTTTGATTGTGTCCGCAGTGCTTACCATGTTCCTTGTGCCGACATTCTTCTGGCTCCCGAACGCCCTCTTTAGCAAGGCAAAGAAAGGCGCCAGCAAAGTCAAGGCAAAGTTCAGCAAGGCATAATTAAATTTCATTAGACAACTCCGCAAAGTCCCCCACCCGGGGGACTTTTTTTGTGCAGTGTCATCCTGAACAAAGCCCGTAAGGGCGACGTGAAGGATCCAGTTAAGCTTTGATTTTTCACAACAAGAAATTACTGGATCCTTCCCCCTTCGGTGTCAGGATGACTTTACGGCACTTTGCAAACCATAGGTTGCAAAATTTTCAGAAAATAGATTTTTGAGATTTTTTCTTTGTATTTTACGGGGATGAATCAAATAAACTTGTCTAAAAAATGGTGCCAGAGAAACGGAATTGCAATCATAGACTGGGATTGCAATAGAGAATGCGCCGAAACATGCGCAGCACCTATGAAAGTTGCAGTTTCGAACGCAAGTGACGAACTTTTGCTGGAAAAAATTCGATTTGCAACACAAAAGTGCGTCATCCCCGAAGAGCACTCCCCTGCGGAAATCCGGCTTATGCACAGCAATGCCGAAAACATTGACGATGAAGATTTGCTCAAGCATATCAAGCAGTTGGACGCATCGCGCAACACGTCTTGGGAATCAGAGCCCATTGTGAATTTCGTCAATAGCCTTATCGTCAAGGCGCTCCAGAAAAAAGCAACCGATATTCACCTTGAACCGACGGCCGACTCGCTCCGAGTGCGGTTCCGCATTGACGGACTTTTAACGGAATACCGTTCGTTTCCGCAATGGCTAGCCGAACCCGTTTTGATTCGCTTGAAAGTCATGGCAAATGTCGATATCACGGAGCGCCGATTGCCGCACGACGGGAGTTTTGCATTTGAAGATTTTCGCGAAAAAGTGAACGTGCGCTTAAGTACCATTCCCGTAAACAACGGCGAAAAATGTGTTTTGCGATTGCTCCCCGCAAACGATTCTGCACAAACGCTCGACAATCTAGACTTTAGCGAAAAGACGTTACAAGCCCTCCGACGCATTTTCAACGCTCCGCAAGGATTATTCTTGGTCACTGGCCCTACAGGCAGCGGCAAAACTACAACTCTTTACGCAGGCCTCCGCGAAATCATCCAGCGGAAAATCAACGTCACAACAATCGAAGACCCTGTTGAATACGAGCTTCGCGGCGCCAATCAAGTTCCCGTAAATGAAAAATGCGGTTTCACATTCGCCGTTGCATTGCGTTCTATTTTACGCCAGGATCCCGACGTGATTTTCGTTGGCGAAATACGTGATGCAGAAACTGCACAAATTGCAATTCGAGCCGCACAAACAGGGCATTTGGTTTTAAGCACCCTGCACACGAACAGCGCCAAAGGCGCAGCACCACGCTTAATTGATCTCGGCATTTCTCAAAGTATTTTAAACGAAACCTTGCTCGGCGTTTTCGCTCAGCGCCTCGTGCGGAAAATTGATAAAGGCAGAACCATCGTCTGCGAATTGCTGTTACCAAGCGGCACCTACGCCGACGGCACCATGCAAGAAAATGCACAAAGACTCGTAGAAACCGGCATCACCCATCAAGAAGAAATAGATAGAGTCATGGGGAGATAGTAAGCAAAGCTGAAGGATTCTTCACTGGATCCCCTCAGCTTCGCTTCGAGGATGACGATTCCTAACCACCAACCACTAACCACTTCCTACTAACCCAAGTTCACTTCTTCCCGCCGAACCACGAATTAATATCGTCGCCTTCTTTCATGGAAAAATTAAGGTTTTCAAGACCTTCGCCAAGTACAATCGTACGAATACCAGCTTGTTCAAAAACAGATTGCAAGTATTCTGTACCACTGCGGCCCGCTTCATCTTTGTCCAAACAAAGCATAACATTTTTATTTTTGAAAAGCGGGAGCCATTCGGTCTTGAACGAGCGAACACCGGGAATGCCAATAGCAGCAATATTTTGTCCTAAAAACGTAAGCGTATCAATAACGCCCTCGCACAAATAAACCCAGCCCGGTTTTTGATCAAGAACAGAAACATTGTACGGATACGGAACAGTCCCGCGCAAATTCAATTCCTTGGGAACAACGGAGCTATTAATAGCTCGCGCCTGAAAATAAAACGAACGGCGTTTTGCATCGAGGTAAGGGAAAAACAGCGGATGTTTGTAATACCTCAAATTTCCATTTTCATTGAAAAGCCCTACATACTTGAGGACTTCCAAATCGTAGGTTTCTTTGAGCTTATCGCTAATCGCACCATAATCCGTAATCGTGCGCAAAAGCATCTTATCCCAAATCGGCTTGTATATGCGGCGGCGAGCCAAGTATGCCGCAGCTGGAGTCCTATCGATAGGACTCAACATTTTCAAGAACGAAAGGATGATTTTCTTGCGTTCATCTTCACTCACAATCTCTTTGGCTGGCTCAGGTGAATGATATTCCAGAGCTGCTTCGCGCACCGCCATTTTCGCCACAAGCGTGGCATTTTGCGCTGTCGTATGAACCTGCGCCGGAGCAACTGCAGGCGAAATATTCGGTGCCGCATGATTTTGCATCGGCAATTTTGCACCCGACACCAAAAATCCATACGTTTCCTTGAGCCAGTTCAAAGCCTCTAAAAAGGAACAATTCTTGACAATCTGAACAAGCGAAATCACATCACCGCGAACATCGTCACAAACCCAGCAACGGAATGTTCCACGTTCTTCAGAAAAAGAAACCGAAGGCGTTCTATCGCCATGAGAATGGCGCGTTGGGAAAAAGCAACGGCAACGATTACGCACCACAGGTATGCCTAAGTCCACAGCGACCTTCGTAATCGAGAGTGCAGCCTTAAATTGTTTGAGTTCCTCTTCTGTCATTGCACAAAGAATATATATATTTTCGTCATGATTATTCTCGAAAATGTACCGATGAGCGAGCGCACATCCTTTAAAGTAGGCGGTCCCGCAAAATATTTTGTTAAAGCAGAATCTGTTGATGATATAAAAGAAGCCATTCAGTTTGCAAAAGAACATTCTCTTCCAAACTTCATTCTTGGGAAAGGCTCCAATTTGCTCGTGTCTGACCGCGGATTCAACGGCGTTATCATCCAGCTCGGTAAATTTTTCTCGGAAATTACGAACATTGGCAACGGAAAAATTCGCGCCAAAGGCGCCACCCCGCTCGCTCGCCTCGCCCGCTATTCGATTAACGAAGGCCTTGCCGGAATTCACAAACTGGCAGGCATTCCAGGAAGTCTCGGAGGCGCCATTTACATGAACGCAGGCGCTTACGGTCAAGATGTTTCGCAAACTTGCATAGAAGTCGAAACGATTGATGCCGACGGCAACTTGCACAAGCGCGCCGCACAAGAATGCGCGTTCGGTTACCGCCACAGCGTTTTCCAAGAGCTAGCGACTTCCGCAGCTTCAGCAGAAAGCGCCGAAACCATTCTCGCCGCCACATTCCAACTCACGCCCGCCCAAGAGTTCGGCAAAACAGCAAAAGACCTTGAAGCCGAAATGCAAGAATGCATGACAAAGCGTCGCAATTCGCAGCCGCTCTCCATGCCGAACGCCGGCAGTACATTCAAGCGCCTCGACGCAGGCGCTGCAGCCACACCCACGCAAATCGCACCAGGTTACTACATAGAACAAGCCGGACTAAAAGGTTTCCGCATTGGAGGAGCCGAAGTCAGCCAAGTCCATGCAAACTTTATCGTAAATGCCGGTGGCGCCACAGCTGCAGATATCAAAGCGCTTAGCGAACACGTTCAAAAAGTCGTCGCCGAAAAATTCAACATTCAATTAAAACGCGAAATTATTCTGCTCGGAGAATTTTAAAGATAGTTGCCCCAAAGAAAGCCAAAATATTACAGGAAACTCTTTTTCATACCGCTAATGGTACTATCGGGGATTTATTCCCCACAAATATTTAACTAGCAGAGGGAAGTGGGTCAAACTTGTTCAAAATCTTTACGACAAGCACGTAAACTGAGCCGCCGATAAATCCACCAAGAGAATCCGCAATCAAGTCCATCGCATCGCAGCTACGGCCTTCCACAAACAACTGGTGGTATTCGTCCGTGCAACCATACGCAAGTGCCAAGAGCATCACTATTACAACCTTGAGCCACGGCTTTATAGACCACTGACCGCGAGCCCACCACATGCAAAAGCAACCCGCCAATGTGGCGTATTCGCAAGTATGCGCAAGCTTATCCCACACATGCGGGAAATCTTCCAGCTCCGCAGAAGTCATCGACGAAAGCTTGAATATAATCGCCATGCAAAGGATGGCCGGTACTTTTCTGAAAAACGGATACTTGTCAAATAACGATTCAAACATGCGCCCAAATTTAGCTTTTTAAAAAGCTATTCGTTCTTGAGCAGGTGCTTGGACACGACGTTTTTATACTCTTCTTCCGCCGTCATATCGTTAATTCGATTACTCTTTTTACCACCTTCGTAATTTTCAAAATAGCAGTAAGTCTCATAAACTTTTCGGCCCTTGATGCGTTTGCCATTCACAAAATACACCCAAATTTCGATATGCGCAATTCTATTCTGCTTCAACCGGAGCGGAAGTTTAAAAGAATTTGTTGTCAATTCATCGCCACTAAACGTTTTAATAATAGCACCTTTACGCTTAACCACAATCTTCTTAATTTGCTTTAAATCAGCACCCATCAAGCCAGCCACGCTAAAACGCAGCGTCGCCGGGATATCGCGCTCTTCGGGCAACACGTGAATGCGCTCACGACCCGAGCCTTCAATTACAACCGTAGGTTTGAGATTTTTGGGTTGTTGGACAGTATCCTTTACAACGTGAGTCTTACGTTCATCCGCCTTTGTCAAGACCTCAGCCATTTTCGCCGAAACAAAATTCGTAATCCACGTATGGCAAATATATTCTACCTCGCCATTGCTACAATTGACGACAAAACGCTTCGGTCCAAACGCCGTAGAATCAGCCCATTCAAAAGTCCGCTTGTAAATCCCGCTTTCTGGAATCGTATCTACAAAACCTTGCACCGAAACAATGCTGCCCGGCACAAATAGCGCTTCCAATGTAACACTTGGCTTTCCGATGTATTCGTTCAAAATTTTCGGCTTAAACGATACCTGTGTTTTCTTTATTAAGCTATCGGCTTTCTTTTTATAAGCATCATCAAAAGCCACCAACATCGCCGCAATCTTATCAAGATTCAGCTTTGAAGCATGCACCCCAAGCTCAGACGCAGCCTCCGTTGCCACAGAATCAATGGCTCGCGCCAAAAACAGCGTTCCCGAACTTGCAAGCGGAAGAATTTTAATGCCATTCACATTTGCAATCAAAGTCTGCCCGTTCTTAATAGACTGTTCTAAATCTGATTTTACAGCAACAACCGATCCTTCCTTAAGCGAAGAAACTTCTAAGCCATCGATATTTTCAACAAAACCCACCGCACTGCGAACCACGGACACAACGTTTTCAGTACTGATTTCAAATTCATCCTTAATCGCTTGCTTTTGCACATCAAACATCAGCCGCCCTTGACGGAGCGCCACCGACATCGTTCGTTTCAAGGATTCTATCGTCGCGTCAAACTGGATTACCGATTTTCCATCGACCTTTAAAGCAGAACCATCGGCCACAGAAAGTACGACCGACGAGGCAACTCCAGCCTCCAGTTGCGTTTTTTCAAAGACATTCTGTCCAACATCTAAAGAATAAGCATCGCCATCAATGATAATCTTGGCATCGCCCATTATTTCGCGAACCGAAGCGTTAAAAACATGCTTATTGGACAAAACCTTATTTGCATTTTTCTTTTCGCCATCACAAGCACACAATGTACCCGACAAAACAAGCGCTGTTCCCCAAGCTCCCACTCGAAAAAATTTGGTCTGAAAAATGACTACCATGTTTTTTAATCTAGTAATAAAAATTTCAAAAAAGAAATTTAAAACCACATCACCCCCTCGATTAAAAACAGGAAATTGTCCACCATCACACGATTTAAGAAAAACAAAAACACGTGACAAAAAGAAATATATAATAATTTCTAAATTTTCAACCATGAAAGCGATTATTTTAAAAGCCGGGCGCGATAAATCGGCCCTCCGCTACCATCCTTGGATTTTTAGTGGTGCCATCGACGAAGTTGTCGGAGACCCAGAGCTCGGTGACGTTGTTGAAGTTTACAGCTACAAGAGCGATTTTCTTGGCCTTGCAGCGTATTCCCCAAAATCCCAGATCCGGGGCCGTTTCTGGACATTCGGAAACGAAGGCAAGAATACAAAAATCGATAGAGAATTCTTTAGCGATATTCTCGACCGCGCAATTACCTCCCGCAAGAGCCGTGGATTCGACATCCATGACAAGGAAAGCGCATTCCGCCTCGTGAACGCCGAAAACGACGGCATTCCGGGTTGCATTATCGACAAATACGCCGATATTTACTCTGTCGAAATTCTCGCGGCCGGTGCCGAAGTCAACCGTAAAACCATTTACGAACTGCTGGCCGAAAAGACGGAATGCCGCGGCATTTACGAACGCTGTGATTCCGAAGTCCGCAAAAAAGAAGGGCTTCCCCTCCGTACAGGCGTCGTATTTGGCGAAGTTCCTGATGAACCGGTCATCATCAACGAAAACGGCATTCTGTTCCCCATCGACGTGAAGAATGGCCACAAGACGGGCTACTACCTCGACCAGCGCGATGCAAGACGCCGCGTCGGCGAGCTCACTGCAGGCAAAAAAGTGCTCAACTGTTTCTGCTACACCGGCGGATTCGGGCTCTACGCACTCCGTGGCGGCTGCGAAAAGGTTTATCAAGTCGATGTTTCCAAGGATGCGCTCAAGCTCGCCAAAGAAGGCATCATGAGGAACAAATTAAGCACAGCACACGCAACACATGTAGAAGCTGATGTTTTCCAGTACTTGCGCAAGTGCCGTGACAAGGCTGAAACATTTGACTTTATCGTGCTCGACCCGCCAAAGTTCGTCGAAAGCAAGGACAATTTGCAGAAAGGCGCCCGCGGTTACAAGGACATCAACCTGCTTGCCATGAAGCTCCTCGCCGAAGGCGGAATGCTCGCTACATTCAGCTGCTCCGGGCTCATGGAAATGGATCTTTTCCAGAAAATCATCGCAGATGCAGCCGCTGACGCCCACCGCCGAGTGCAGATTATCGAGCGTTTTGGACAGCCCGCCGACCACCCCGTGAACACCGCCTTCCCCGAAGGGCAATACCTCAAGGGATTACTCGTTCAGGTCGTCTAAAACATCTAGACAGAAGTCAGTACCCTTAAAAATAAATATTTAAAAAATCTTACATAAAAACTATATACAGGTGACATCGCCTGTATTTTTTTATAGTTTTATTGAAGGAAGTTGGACTGTTTTTAGTGGGTTTGGAAATGTACCTGGTAACATACGATATTGGAAATTCCTTTATAAAAGCAGCACTCACAAAAATTAGCGATACAATCGAATTCGTGGGCGCGACCGTTACTACAACGCACAGCACAACAACGCTGGGCGGTAAAGGCGTAGAACAGAGCACCGAACAATGGTGGGATTCCATCTGCCGTAGCACAAAAGAACTTCTCAAGAATTACAGCATTTCAAGTGACCAAATCAAAGGTATCAGTTTTTGTTCGCAAATGAACGGGACCGTCCTAGTCGATAAAATGGGCAACACAGTGCGCCCGCCTATGACGTTTCTCGACCGACGCGCCGACAAAGAATTGAAGGACTATTTCCATCACGGGTTAAAAATCCACGGGTTAAACATTTGGAAGCTATTAAAGGCGATGCACCACACAAGCATGGTCCCAGTCGGAGCCTACAGCCCTGTTTGGAAATACAAATGGGTCCAAAATAACGAGCCCGAACTTTTTGCGAAAGTGGACAAGTTCCTCGATGTCGGCGATTACTTGCTGTTCAAAACGACAGGCCGCTTTGTGCGCACCGAAGACTCCGCATTCTGCTCGGCACTCAACGATTGCCGCAAAGGGCATTCCGGCTGGAGCCACACCATGGTTCAAGCTTACGGCATCAACGAACAGCATTTGCCAGAGATCGTGCAAAGCACTGATATTGTCGGGCGAATCACAGAAACCGCAGCCGAAGAAATGGGCCTGAAACAAGGAACCCCCGTCATCGCTGGCGGCGGAGATGTCGCCATGGTGGCCATTGGTTGCGGAAACACGCATAGCAACCAAACCGCCATTTACTGCGGCACGTCCGGTTCCGTTTGTACTGTTGTCGATCATATCATCCAGTTCGCCGACATCATGATGATAGCCGTCAAAGGCCCGAATCCCGCACAAAAGTACTTGTACGGCGAACTCGAAACCGCAGGTAAATGCTTTGCCTGGGCTCGTGAACTTATAGGCAAACTGGACAATTCCGAATACAGTTTCGAAGAATGCGCTTCACTTGTTTCAAAGGCAAAACCAGGTGCACGAGGTCTTTTGTTCACACCATTCATGAACGGATGCAAAACTCCATTTGAAGATGGAAAAATCCGCAGTTCGCTTTCGGGCATTGATTTAGAAACTTCGCGCGGCGATTTGCTCCGTGCTGTCATCGAAGGCATTTGTTTCCACTTCCGCTGGTTGCTCGAATGCCAGGCCAGGAAGTGCAAGGTTTCAGACACAATCCGCTTTGCAGGCGGGCTTGCAAGAATCAACATCGTAAACCAGATTCTCGCAGATATTACAGGGCATACAATCGAAACGGTCAAGCATCCGCAATACGTGGGTGCACTTGGCGCCGCAGCTGTTGCTGCAATCGGGCTTGGACAAATGAAGTTCGAAGACATTCACAACTACATCGAAATCACGAACACGTACACGCCCGACCCCGAAAATCACGAGATTTACAACAAGCTCTACAAAAAATTCCTAGACAAAGTCAAGAGCGACAGGAAGCTCGTTGGCTGAAATTAGTTGGCAGTAGGCAGTTGGCAGTGGGCAGAGTCATCCTCGGAGCAAAGCGGAGTGGATCCATAAAGACAAGAAATCATGGATTCCGGGTCAAGCCCGGAATGACTAGATTGCCCCGTAGAGGCAATGACGAAAACGTGTCATGGCGGACCTGATCCGCCATCTAAGTTCTAGCAACTAAATTAACGTTTATTTCTCGGAAGTTCGCTGGCATGCTTTTCGAGCCATACAGCATCTTCTAGAGCGCGTTCGGCTTCGGTTGCCCAATCGGAATCCGGGAATTCACGAACAACATCACGATAACGCGTTACAGCGCTGTGGAAGTCACGCATTTCGCGGTAAATATTGCCCATCTGGAGCATTGCAAAATAGCGTTCATCCGGCGTGATTTCATTTTCGAGCAAAGCCTTGTACATCTGAAGAGCGGCTTCGTTGTAGCCATCTGCATACAAAGCGTTGGCATTAGCAATAGAATTTGTTGCAGTCGGAGAGACATCTTCCTTCTGGGAGCTTACAGCGGTTTCAGCAGACCTCGCCTTGTCGTTCCCGGTCTTCTTAGCTTCTTTCAAAGCTTTAGCTTCGGCTTCCTTCAGAGCCTTTTCTTCGGCAGCGGCGTTAGCAACAGCATTGATTTCAGCCAAGCGGTCTTCGGCAGCCTTGCGGAACTTGGCATCCGGAGCAGCCTTTTTCAAGTAAGCCGCAAGGGACTTCTTTTCCAGATCCGTTTTTTTGCCCTTTTGATAAATCTTGGCCAAATAATAATTCGCTTCGTTACCGCGTTCCTTGTACGGAAGTCCCTTCTTCAAATTGAACTCAGCCTTGTCGTATTCTCCCATCTCATAACGAGTTAGGCCTGCATAGAAGTACGCACCGGCATCGCCAGGTCTCTTTGCAAGGGCGGCTCTCCAAAGCGGGGCGGCTTCGGCATAGCGGCCTTCGGCCACCAAAGCTTTGCCCTTTTCAAACGGATCTTCGTTATCAGCAAGAGCAGGTTGTGCTGTTGGCGCAGCCTTCGGAGTTTCAGTCTTTGCAGGAGCTGCGGTTTTTGCAGCTGGAGTCGCTTGCGCGGTTTGCGCCGGTTGAGCGGCCTTTGCCTGAGTTTTTGCAGGTTCAGCCTTTGCCGTTTCTGCCTTCGTTGCTGCCGGAGCCGCAGAAGCCGTTTTGGCGCCCTTTATCTTTGCGCGTTCAGCATCAGCCTTTGCCTGCTGCCCCATAGCTTCGTAAGCCTTAGCAGCACCTTCGTACGCTTCGGTCAAGCTGGGGTCATAGCCATAAGCCAGTCGGAAATTCGCCACAGCGCCCTTATAGTCCTTCATTTTCATACGGACCTTGCCAGCAGCCATGTAAGCTTCGGTATTCTTCTTATTTTCAGCCAACATGGCGCGATATTCACCAAGAGCCTTTTCGTACTGGCCCTTAGCCTCAAAACGGGCACCCTGTTCAATACGGGGATCAACAGCCCAAGATTGAGACATTCCCAACAAAAATGCAAGCGCAATAAAAGACAATTTCTTGTTCATAGTAAAAAAAATAGTAAAACCCATTGACAATATAACTTATATAGGCGATATTACAAGCAGAGAATGCGGATATTTTTGCTTAAGCCATCCGCAAAGGAGAAAAAAAATGAAAATCACCGAAGTTGTCGATAAATATAAACCGGATGAACAGGAGCTCATCATCGAGAGTTACGAACGCGAGGGCGGCGACACCGAAGATGTGGACCTCATCCTCCTGGATCGCATTTGCGCACGTCTCGGATTCGGCCTCGATAACGACCTAGACAATGACGACATCGCCGAAGAAGTCAATTTTGACGAATACGGGAGCCACTTCGAAGACGTATCCGAAAGCGAAGACGAGTTGTAATTTTTAAAATAAATTAATCAGCAACGCAGCGGACATAAAGTCCTTTATGAACACTGGCATCAGTGCGCTCTATATCTTTATCAGCGCGATTGAATTCCCACGAGCGAGCCGTTTTCTCTTTTACTGACGTTTTCGACCAGTAATGTCCAGAATTTGCTCCATCACAGAAATTATCCCAGTCCTGGCAACCGCCCTGCCCTAAATTGTCCCAATCCAGAGTTTTGCGGTCTTTCTGGAAATCACGCCATTCGGCATCATCCGGCAAATGCCAGCCCGTAGGGCACGCCTTGAGAGCATCTTCGTAGGTATAATAGCGCCCGAACTTTTCGCAAAACGATTTATCATCTACGTAGCACTGCTTTTCGGATGTCACGCTAAATGCAAGGTTTTTCATCATCCAGATTTTTCCACCGCGCATACCGACTTTGTATTTTTTATTATCTCGTTTATCCGTATAAATCATATCCGTTTTTGAGATTCCCATTTCGGAAAGATAATCGCGAGGATACACACAACGTATCTGAACGGCATCAGAATTTTCAAGATCAACAATCTTTGCTACGCCACGCTTGGTTTCAAGCCTCATCGCGCGATTGCCCTGATTGCGCACGGCAAAGTAAGCATAGCCTTTTTTAGCGTTCACGACTTCGTCAAATTCAAACTTATAAAAGCCCAGTGAAGAATTACCAACAAAGTTTTTCATATTCTGCACTTTGTCTGGGCCAGAGAAGCTATCTTCAATCAATTGTTCCCAATCCATTTCGTCGGGAAGTTGCGAACCTTCTGGGCAAGAAGTCGCCCAGCTGTCATCGCGATAAAACGGGATTCCATTTTCATCTGTAAAGAATGCTGTTTTACCATATCTCAGGCTGTGTTTGAACCAGTTCAAATTCCCGGACGGAATGACACGATACACTCGCCCATCTCTATAATCTTTGAATTCTGCTGCGTAATTATGGCTGACCACAGACACGGTCAAAATCGCAACGGCGCACAAATGACGCCACACCACATCCAACATCAAAAAACCTCACAAATCAAAAACAACTTACCAAGTAAGCAAAGAAGAATATATATACGCAATTTCAAAAAAAGCGATAAAAATTTTTCAAAAGTAAAAAACAGCGCCAATATTGTTCGGAATCACCCAAAAGGAAACTTTATTTTTACAAATTTCATGCAATTTAAGGATTCCAAGGCTCACTCCGGTTCCCATAAGCGCCCCAACGAGCACATCCGAAGGATAATGCTTGCCAGCGACCACGCGCAAAGCGGCAACGCCACTCGCAAGCGCAAACGACGAAGCCCAAACTAGCGGCTTGTATTTTGAATTGGGATAAACTTCAGAAAACCAATCGCCCGTAAAAATAGCGACCGTAAACGCAGCCGATGCATGCCCCGAATAGAACGAACCGTAAGCCTCGCCACGCGCAGACGCCGCTTTTTTAGCGCCTTCCCCGCGTTTTGCATAAATGAATGGACGCGGCCAAAGTTGCATGGAACGGAAAATTTGATTCAGCGCATTTTCCAAGGCAAACGCTTCTGCAAACATAAGCATAAAAGCGCCAAAGTCATGCGCATCCGCATCGCCTTTATACCAAGAATAGCCAGCCAACGCAAGCGGAGCCACAGCAAGCGCTCCCGTGTAATGGCTCACGGTCGTCGCCCATCCGCTATAATGCCCCACGAACGGGCGATCCCACGGCAAAAAATCCGACCTCGGTTTTAGATTATCGGCCGATACGCGCTCCATACTGTAATATCGATAAACGCCAAGAGCCGAAGTCAACGTAATTCCAAGCGAGAGCGGAACATCGAGCCGCACAGAGACATCGTAATGGTGTTCAGGCTTTACATTTTCTGGAGACAACGATGCAAGCGCCAGCGATTGAGCACAAAGCACAGCAAAAAACACACGAAACAAGCTTTTAAAACGTCTTTCTTCCATCAAAGTCCATCTAAAAATTTATATTCACAAAGACAAACATAAAAAAGCTTTTGGCGGACCACGTGATAAATTCGAATTTTAACCAGAACCGAGAACCAATCATCCCGAACATGGAACTTTTTGGAGCCATTTCTGACGAAATGCGCCTCAAAATTTTACTCTTACTGGACCAGTCCGAATTTACGGTCAACGAAATCAAGGATATTCTAGACATCCACCAAAGCAACGCTAGCCGCCACTTGGCTAAGCTTTCGCAATGCGGGCTCGTGAAAGACCGCCGCGATGGCATCAAGGCCTATTACCGCTTGAGCGAAGAACTCTACATGAGCAGCCGCCTGTTGCAAATTATCCGCGAAGCTTACGACGAACTGCAAGACAAGGATATTCTCAAGTGCCGCGCCGCACAAGCGCTCGAAGAACGCACCGACAAGACCAAAGGTCAAATTCATAAGCTCGACCAGGCCGGCGGTAGCCTCAAGGCGCAAATCAGCCTGTTCAGCAAGCTCATGGTACCGTTCGAAAACGCCGTGGACCTTGGATGCGGCGAAGGCGGCGACCTCTCGCTCATGCTAGCAAGCCGTTGCAAAAACGTGACCGCCCTCGATTACGATCCGAAAATCATCAGCGGGCTGCAGCAAGTTTTGCAGCAAAAGGGCATCGAAAACGTAACGCCGAAAGTCGCGGATATGACGCAGACGGGCCTCCCCGACAACTACGCCGACCTCGTCTTGATGAGCCAGGTGTTGCACCACGCGACCGACCCGCGACTCGCCCTCAAGGAAGCGACCCGCATTTTAAAACCGGGCGGAAGGCTTGCGCTTTTGGACCTTGCCCAACACAAGGAAGAATCGTTCCGCACGACGCACGGCCACATTTGGCTTGGTTTTGAACGCAGCCAGCTTGAATTCTTTGTGAAGGAACTCAACTGCAAGGTGCTCGAAAGCGAAATCATCCCAAGTGAAAACGAGGTCGACAAAAAGCTCCCCGTCATTTGCATGATTATTACTAAAGAGTAGGAAGTAGGAAGTGGCTAGTATACAGTGATCAGTAAACAGGAATGTAAAAGGAACGCTCTTATTACAATCCTAACCACTAAGAGCGTGCCAAATGAGTGACGCAAAAATAAGCTTGCTTATTTTTATGTCCAAATGCAGCCGCGGACGTCGAAGACGTCAATCACTAACCACCAACCACTTATTTTACATTCACCTCTTGACCTTTTACCAAAAAACAAATATCTTTTAAAACAAATCTCAAGGAGAATTTTATGGGAAAGCTTATCAAGTACACCGTCTTCATCGCTGTTTGCATTATCTCTGCATTCGGCATCTACAATTTGGTAAAGACGGCTAAGACCGACGAAAACACTCTCGAATAAATTCTATTCGAGAACGATTCGTTCAAAGCCAAATAATTCAACAAACCGTAGTGGGCAACTGCTGCGGTATTTTTATATTTCCTTATATGAATTTCCTCAACAAGAAACCCGCTTTTTTTGCGACAATGGCCGCAATTTTCTTTGCGATTTTGCTGATTGTTTTCCGCGATTTCGCACTCGATTCCAGTCAACTCATGCTCAACAGCGACCAGCTGAACGGTATCGGCAGCCGCATTTTGCGCACCTTCAACGTGATTCTCACGGAATGGGACGACAGCCGACTCGGTGGTGTTCCGACAATGGATGCACTCTTTGCCGACGCCTACCACCCGCTCGTGTGGACGCAATTCATCATGGACCCGGCGCGCGCCGTCGGATTCAAGTTCATCTTGACCGTCTGGGTAGCCTTTATGAGCGCAATGCTCCTCGCGTGGAACTTGACCGGTAACAAATGGTGGGGTTCGCTTCTCGGATTCCTTTACGCCTTCTCGCCGGAATATTTCACTTACATTTACGGCGGTCACGATGGCAAGATGATGGTTTTCGCCATCGCCCCATTGGCTCTCCTCGCCATACGCAAGATTGTCCGCGATGGAAGCCTTCCCTATCTGATTGTCTTTGCATTAAGCGTTACGTGGATGATTCTCGGGAGCCATTTGCAGCTCACGTACTTGTTCCTTTGGGGTGCCGGGCTTTACACGCTTTACGAAGCCGCATTCCATTGCAACACGCTTGCCACCCGCGGTAAGCGCATCGGCCTTGCCGCCGCAGGCCTTGCTTTTGGCCTTGCAATCAGTTGCTTCCAAATTGTTCCGCCTTACCTCTACACCACGACGCAATCTGTCCGCGGTGAAGGCGACCACACCAATTACGGTCACGCCGTGAGCTGGTCGTTCCATCAAGAAGAAATGGCCCAGATGCTCATTCCGGGATTTATCGGCGTGGATGTCTATGAGCAAGACGAAAAGAGTGGCGACCTCAAAAGCAGTTCTTTCGTGAACATTTCCATGGACGAATACCGCAAAATTGCCGCATCCGGCAGCCAAGGAAGCCCGTTCTACTGGGGTCACAACAGCTTCAAGCTCGACCACAACAACGCGGGCGCACTCCTGACATTCCTCGGATTCCTCTGCCTGTTCCTCCCGGGCAAGCGTCGCTGGGCAAGTTTCTGGGGACTCGGCGCCGTTGTCGCCCTCAGCTATGGCATGGGCGATCACTCCCCATTCTTCAAACTCTGGTACAACATCCTCCCAGGCGTGAAAAACTTCCGCGCTCCGGGCATGGCACTGTTCTGGCTTCCGCTCTTGCTCGTGATGATGGCGGGCCCTGTGCTCAAGGCCATTACCGACGAAGGCGAAAACGCCGTCAAGAACCGCCGCGCACTCTTGCACGGTACCGCAATGTTCGTGATTTTACTTTTGCTCGTCGTGATTGCACGTTTCAACTGGACCACGTTTATCAGCCCGTTCGGTTTTGTCGTTTGCCTCGCCTACGCAGCCGCATGCCTCGGCGTGATGAGCCTCGATGACCAAGGCAAAGCCATCAACGCCAAGAATTTTGTGGAAGCATTCCAAGCGAAGCTCCCGGGAACTTCGAGAGGCGTTCAAGCAGCAGTCATTATTGGATTTGCCGTTATCGGGCTGTTCCTCATGAGCGGACAAAAGCTCCTGAACGACCCAGTGACTGCCCCGTATTTCAAGCCGCTTAACGAAATCTTGATGAACGCCACCGCATCTAAAATCATCCCGAGTTTCATCTTGATTCTCGTCGTCATCGGAGTAAGCATTGCTGTGTTCAAATGGAAAGGGAGCACTCCGGCGAAAGTCGGCATCCTCGCCCTCGTCGCCGGCATCGAACTCATGACCATCAACGGCGCATTTATCCAAAACGTTGCCGCCAACGAATACATACAGCCAAAAAATGGCGTTGTCGCAGCACTCAAGGCTACTTACAAGGCGGACTCCATCAACACGCCGCGCGTGCTCTCGCTTTCTCGCAATAAGGCCGTCAGCGGAAACATCTTCCCGCAATACAACATGCGTAACGCAGATGGTTTCCACGACAACGAACTTGCAAGCTACCGCGAATTCCGCGGCGGACAAAGCAACGCCAACTACTTGCTGAACATCAACGATCAAAACGCACCGCACCCGTTCCTCGACCTCATGAACATCGGCGCTATCATCTTCGATACTCAGCGCGGCACCACCTACATGCCAATTCCAACCGCCATGGGCGAAGCATACATCTACGGTGAATCTACCACGATGGAAGATTCCAAGGCAATCGATGCTTTGAAAAACGGCTTTGCATACCGCGAAAAAGTCATCCTCTCCGAAGAACCGCAAAACAAGGGCGAAGGCGGAGTGGCGCAAGGCAAGGCTAAACTTATCGCAAGCCCCAAAATGGACACGCAGGTATTCCAAGTCGAAAGCGACCGCGCAGGCTTTATGGTTGTCGCAGGCAACTACCACCCCTACTGGAAAGCAACAGTCAACGGCAAAGAAGCCAAAGTCTATAAGGCATTCGGCGATCTCCGCGCTGTTGAAATTCCAAAGGGTAAGTCTGAAGTCCGCATGGAATATCGCAGTAAGCCGTTCCACGCCTGCATCAAAGTCAGCATCTTTGCATTTGTGCTGTTGGCAGCCTTTGGCGTATTCGTCTTCGTAAGAACGAAGAAAGCACAAGTAAAGTAACAGATAAATTTCTAAAAGCGCAAAGCCCCAAAGTCAATCTTTGGGGCTTCTTTTTTGCAATCCAAATATTTTATTTCACAACTTTTGCGCGTTTACCATTTTTTAATTTACGCGTAGTCGCGTCAGGAACACCGAACATGCCGCCAACTTTTTTCCCATCTACGCGATAGATATCAATGGGGGTTGCAATCTGTTCACGATACGGAACAAGCAATCGCGTCGTGCCAGAATCTGACGGAGTTTCTTCTGGCACGGTTTCGCCTTTTTCAACGAGCACCTCGACGCGGCCAGTGTATTCTGTTTTGTCGTCGCCTTTCACGGTGTACTTGAACGATGCAAGGCCTTTAAAATTTTTGTCGGGCGTAAAGCGCACCGTATAGCCGTCAGCCAGCAAGTTAGCGCTTCCTTTTTCGGTACTCACAATGCTATAGGTCGGTGAAACCGACAAGAACCCACGCGTAATCGAACGCAAATCAAAGTCGCGAGACGATTCATCGTCCGTAATTTGCATATGCATGGCGCCAAGCCAGTTGATGTACTTTTCGATGCGCACATAACCATCACTTTCCTTGGTCATTGCATCATCTCCATCTACGTCATAACCCATAGCTTCTTCGAAATAATCGGGCATGCCATCCTTGTCGGAATCCTTTGCAGCAGTCCCTGCAATCACTTCGCCCCAACCACCGTTCGTCTTGAGGCCCATATCACCCACGGCTTTCACTAATGCGCCCGCCTTCCCAAGCGTATTAACTTGATGCCAAACAAGAGAATCAATATCATCGTACGGGAGCACGCCGCTTTGCGATGTCACATAGCGCCACGCACTTGCAGCAGTCAACACAGGACCATTCTTGGTAAGATCATTCCAAGGTTGCTTAAGCTCTTCGCCCGCCCCTTGATAATACGAAACATTCGTAGGTCCACCATTGAGCACTCCATCACGGTTTTTGTCAATCATGTTTCCGCTTGCGTAAATGCTTTGGTTCTTATCGACCTGGAACCATTCATTTTTACCCGCCGGACCATAGACAAAATAATTATTCACGATATCATGATTGAAGTGTGTGCTTGTGTGCGTCGTGTAGCCCGCTTCGAAATTGTAAAGGATGTTGTTCACAAAAACATCGTTAATTTTATCAAGCGGATTTCTGTTGTGCGTATTCACGAATGCATTGTAATACCAAGACCAAGTTCCATCTACGGATTCAATATGCGCGCCAAACTGTTGACCAATCGGATTTGCGATGAGCGAATTTTGCACAGTCACGCCGGTAACGCGATAATCTTTATTATCAGAACTTCCACCAAAGTTGTTCCACGGAGCAAGTTCTACCGAGCAGTGATCGACAATGACATTTTTTGCGTCGTAAAGATTCAGGGCGTCATCTTTTGTAGAAGCCGTTTTTTCACCAGGGCGAATGCGCAAGTAGCGGATAATAATATTACTTTGTTTGCCCGTACTGAGTTTGCCGCCGTGAATAGCGATTCCCTCGCCTGGAGCTGTTTGCCCCGCAATCGTAATATTACTTCTGATGGAAACTGCCGTCTTGATATTGATAATGCCGCCTACGTCAAAAACAACAATGCGATTCCCTTGGCTTACCGCATCGCGGAAAGAGCCGACACCATCATCATTCAGATTCGTCACATGGTACACCGTACCACCACGACCACCTGTAACTTGAGCCCCAAAGCCCAACGCTTCAGGGAATGCCAGCGGCTCGGCACTAGCCCCAACAACCCCATACACCGTTAAGCAAAGCGCCGAAGCGGCGAGACCTTTATGAGAACCAAACATCAAACCCATATTATCCACCATTTTTAGGAAGTTCTTTACAAAAATACATTCTATTTCAGCAAAATACTTATAGACAATTCAAGAAAGATTGTCTATAGACTACACTTGAATTTTTGCAACCTCAGCCACTAACAGCATTGCAAAAAAAGCAAAAAGCGCCAAGGCAAATGCGCCCCGCGCTCCGGTTTCTAAAAAAGAAACCAAACATCCCATATACATCCACACACACGTTTCTGTATATAAAAATACCTCCAATTATGCATTGAAGGCATTGTTTTTAAAAAAAAGAGTTGTCTATAGACAACGGCAAACCGAGCCTTACCAGACTCGCACATGCCTTGCGATTCGTGCGGAACCGCTTCGAATCACAGCAATGTATCGACCGGCGGGGACATTTTCAAAAACAACCGAAGAGCGCGATTCGTCAGCATCCAGATTGCGTTTCGAAGCAACAATATGCCCCGTGACAGTCACCAAACTAATATCCGTTTTTCCAGAAATTTTTTCGATGAAAACATTTCGTTTTTGCGTATAAACTATAGGCAGTACAAGTTTTGCGGACACATTGCGGCGCACCACACGAGTCGATTCATTCCCTTCGGGCGTATCCTTTTTCGCCGTGTCACCAACCGCGTAAAGAGGGGCAAGCGCCTCGGCCCACAAGTGGTGCATCGCCTGCCCGCCGCCTTCGGAATTCGGATGGACACCGTCGCTACCAAGCAATTCGGGATGTTTCAAAAAATAACCGTAAAAATCAGGACCCTTGGGCAATTTGTTATCTTCAACAAGTTTATCTACAGCCTCAAGGAACGCCGGGTTAATTTGCCATCCCGACTTTTCAGGATTCGTTGCGATAATGCGTGCAATGATCGGCGTGATTCCGTGAGCCTTTGCTGAATCAATAATTGTCTGCATGTTTTTGACGTAAGTATCGAGATTCCAGTCGCCACCGCCCCAGGCATCGTTCGTTCCCATTTCGATTGCCCAGAATTTCACATTGCCAGCGTATTTCAGGTAATCGTCCAAGCGCTCAACCACTTCGGTACTGTTGATGCAACCGATGCCTCCACGAAGCATGGCAGGCGTGTAATCCGGGAATCGAGCGTGAATCTGTTGTGCCGTCGTCGAATCCGTTTCCTGTTGCTTGATTCCCATTTGGCTAATACTCGTGCCCATAAAGAACCACGTATCCGTTCCGCCATCCGTCATGTCGAACGCTTCGATTTCTAAAATCTTGCCGACATCGCCTTCGCTTACAAACTTGAACCAAGATTTTCCTTCAAAGTCAATTTCTACACCGCGAGCCATCACGGGATTGTCCTTGACGTTTGCAACTTCAGTCCAGTCACCATCCGAGCCATCCGTGGAATTTGCAGAAGTGAGAATTTTAAAATTGGAGAGAGCAACACCGCTATGCGAACAGTTGCTCGTAAAATTGGTCGCCCAGGCGCAATCGCCAAAAGACTCCCAGTTGATCAAAAGCTTTTTAGGCCCCTCGCCCACATTCAATGCAATTTCTTTAGCACTGCTACTTTTCCAGTTGGTCAAATAACCGTCGGTGAGGTAATCTGTGGTCGTCGAGCTTGTATGCGCTAACAGGCCACCCGAAACAAGCTTATTCGGGGTAATACCGAAAGCAACGCCCGCACTGCTGGCTACAATTGCGGTCGAAGCAACCACGTTTTTAAAGAAAGCTTTTCCCATGACACTCCTCATTTCAATTCTATGGCTATATATCCCCAAAAGAGCCTCCGGAATCTTTTTTGCATTACGCAATCGATTCCTTGAAGGCTTTTTAAAAGCAATTATTTCTTTTTATACGGCATGAACATCGTACGCCCTTCCACTTTTTTACGGATCATATAGCGACCCTGCGGGAGTCCCTGTTCCGAGAGGCCCATGTACTGACCTTTCATGTCGAAGATTCCCGTGGTAACCGCGCGTTCGCTAAAGTGAAGTTTTTCAGCCATGCGCGTGGTTTGTTCCGATCCGCTTGGTTTGTACTTGTCCCAACCGGGCATGTCTTCGATGGTAATCACGCGAGCATCGGCCATGTTGCTTTTCCAGACGCTATTGGCGGTTTGACCCGGCCACTTGCCACTCCAAGTGCTGTACCAAGGCATCCACCAACTCCACACAGCTTCATCATCGTGCATGTTCTTCACGTCAGGGATTGGACCGTTTTCGGTAAGTGCGATAATTTTCTTGGCACCCGTTGCGGTTTTGAACTTTTCGAACGCGCCCGAATTGCTGGAATAATCGTTGTCGTTATTATAGATATCGATGGAAATCACGTCGTAGTATTCCTCGCCCGGATCCCAGTCGCTCACAACCTTGCTTTCGGGATTATAGACCCAAATGAGATTCCGGACACCCTTTTCCTTGACCATGCGATCAAACACCAAGCGGTAAAGCGCCGCAAATTCCTTACCCGAGTTGATACTCCACCAGAACCAGAGTCCACCGGCTTCGTGCAGGGGACGGAAAATAGCCGCAACACCCGCTTTCTGCAATTCGAGGAAGTACTCTGCGATATGGTCGATGTCAGCGATAATTCCTTTGTACGCAGCGCTCTCTGTATTCCATTCGGTCGTTCCACTCTTGAACGCCGTCTTGAAATCAAAATCGGTGTACTCGTTGGAACCTGCCGCCGACTTAATGTAGAAGGCATCCTTTTCATCCAGCGGGTCTTTCCAATGCCAAGAGAACGCTGGAATACCGCCCTTGTTCCACAAATCCTTCGCCAGAGAAATTCCCTTTTCCGTATATTCCGTGTACCAGGATTCGCTAGCCTTCGGACCCGTCGCAAACAAGAAATCCAAGCCCACAAGCGCCGGGAACTTGCCACTGCGCGTGTAGATATCCTTCACGTCGTCATGCGTCTTGAAATCGGCTCCCTTCGTGTAATTGCTCATGTCACCAGTCATGATGCCGCTAATGGTCTTCTTGCCAAAATTTTCGACAAGGAAACTGTAAAGCTTGACGGCACTTTCTGTCGCATTCGGCGTGACTGGCTTGGCGCTCAAATTAAATGCAACAGACTGATAAGGCGAAACATCGATGTAATCCACGCTAATCCAACCCCAGAATTTTTCGATGGCGATATTGTTCGCGCCCGCCTTAAGAGTGACCACGATCGATACGTCACCCCAACCTGTAGTGGCGTTGAAATCGACCGTGGCGGCAGTTGAGCCATTAACCTTGATGTAGTTCGACTTGAATTCGCCCGCCTTGTAGTGTATTGTCAACTGGTACTTGCCCGCAGATTCGGCAGTGACGTTTTCGAAGGCGATATTACCCTCTTTCATATCGACATAGCCCGTTCCCGAGACACCAGCACTGTTGACAATTCCAGAGCCACCAGTAAGCGTTGCCGATTCGGCTTCGTACTTGGTAGCAAACGTTGCCGAGGCTAACACAAGACTGAGAAAAACAGCTTTCTTCGCTATATTCATAGGAACTCCTCTTTTTTATGAATATATCCTTTTTGGGTGTTTCAAAGGCAAAAGAAAAAAATCAAGTGTGGACAAAAATGTCAACACTCCCGTAAAAAAATCATCGCACAACGCATTAAAACAATATCTCTTTATAAAAAAATGTATTTTTAAAGCAGGTTGGCCATGCTTGCAAAAAACAAAATCAACATCTACGATTACTCCGACTACCGTAACTTCTTGCTGGATTTTTACGAGTTGGAAAAATCGCTAGATTCGTCGTTCAGTTACCGAGTTTTCGCTGCCGCCGTCGAAATGGATGCAAGCCTATTGCTCAAGATTTTGCAGGGCAAGCGCCATGTTTCAACAAAAAGCATCGAGTCGTTCGTGCAGTTTTTCCGATTCAAGGAAGGCAAGGCCGAATACTTCCGTGAACTGGTTGCTTACGGCAAGGCTAAAACAGACGATCAGGTGCGCAAGCATTTCGAAACGCTCCAGAAAATGCGCCCTGCGGCCTGCCGCGAACTTGACGAAGCCCGCTACCGCTATTTTCAGCAATGGTACTATCCCATGATCCGTTCGGCACTTGATGTATTCGACTATTGCGGACCGGAATACGCAGCAGCTCTAGGAGACTCTTGCATCCCGAAGCTTACCGCAACGCAAGTGCAAAGCGCTGTCGATGCATTATTGCAACTGGGCCTTGCACACAAACAAAATAACGGACGCATCGTCCCAACCGAAGCCCATATCAAAACAAAAGAACACTGGCTGAGCGCCTCTATTAGCGACTATCAAAAGAGCATCACCGAACTTGCGCAACGTTCCATCGCCGAAACACCGAAAGAAGAACGCGACATCAGCACACTCACCATGGCTCTCGATTCTTCGCAAATACAGAAAATTCGCGAAATCCTTGCCGAGACGAGAAAAAGCATCGTAAAAGTGGTCAATGCGATGCCCTCCCAAATTTGCGACAGTGTTTATCAATTAAATTTTCAATTGTTCCCGATGA
Source organism: Fibrobacter succinogenes (assembly GCF_902779965.1). Taxonomy (NCBI): domain Bacteria; kingdom Pseudomonadati; phylum Fibrobacterota; class Fibrobacteria; order Fibrobacterales; family Fibrobacteraceae; genus Fibrobacter; species Fibrobacter succinogenes. Next base: position 58,493 of record NZ_CACZDK010000012.1, read on the forward strand.
TGAAGAAAAAGGATTGATGATGAAACGTTTTTTTGCGACAATACTTTTGACAGCCTTTTTTTGGGCGTGCTCCGATTCGAATCCAGAATTTACCGGAGCGACAAGCGAGACCACAAACGGAATTGCATTCACTGTTGTTGATGCATCCCACTCGCCCATCATAAACGCTCGTCTAAAACTATTCTCCAAAGAAACCATTTCCGTCATCGATTCCGCCACAACAAATTCCTTGGGCGAAGCGCGCTTTGATTCTGTTGTTTCGGACGGATTTATCGAAGGCATTGCAGGCAGCGATTCTTCGCTAATGACCTGGACTGCACTTGACACCCAGCAAACCGAAATTTCGCTTTTGCCATCAGCAAGCATCACCGTACGCACGGGCGCAGCAGAAGCCGACTACGCCAAACTTTACGAAACCATCGCTCTGCAATCCACGCCCTACACAGCCTCCCGTAGCGGAAACGAATACGTATTCTCTCGCGTGCCAGCAGGCATATTCGACATCGTCGCCGGAGATTCGCTCCTTGCAACCGTTTCGGTCGAAAACGGAACAACCGCAGACACGCTTTTCCGCATGCCGGGCATTACACAAGAATTTGTATTCGAGGACTTTGACGATGGCGATAGTTTGAACAACATCGCAAAGACATTCCCGAATTTCGGTTGGTACTTCAACACAAGCAATGGAGCGCAATGGATTTTGCCAGACAGTTCAAAAAGCTTTGCCACAGCCCTTATCGACAGTGCTCAGGGGAAATACCTTTCATTAAAATTTGCGCTTGGCGAATCCGGAACAGTGCTCATCGGCACGCACATTGGCCTAGACACGGGTTATTACGATTTGAGCAGACTCACTGCCGTCCGATTGAAAGTTCGCGGTGACTGTGAATTTTCTGTAGCGCTAGAACATTACAAGGATATCGGCGACAACAAATTCAATAAAGCATTGTGGAATGCCAAGGCAAACGAGAACTGGCACGAAGTTGTATTCCGCCCCGGTGATGAAACTTTGGAAAGCGAAAGTTACCAAGTCCGTTTCAAAGATATCGCAACCGAAATCGGATTTTTCACCATCTTCATGAAAAACGGAACATTCCTAGAAGTCGATGAAATCGTTTTCGAAGGAATGGATACCGTTTTATAGGCATTCCGCCATTCTGTAACACTATCGAGCGAATAGAGAAGGCCAACGGTTCTCTGGATGCTGATTTAAATAAGTTGTTAAAGTCCAAGATTCGTCGTGGAAACACGCGCCGATTGAAAGTTCATCTATATTGCCTGTAAAGCCTCCCAACTGAAAATTGGCACGTTCCTTGACGTTTCCAGCCCAATCAGATTTTTCGGCTTCAGAAACAATTTGACGATCGTTTACATAAAATAAAACTTGTTCAAAAGCTCGCCTGCTGAAAGCGACGTAAACCCATTCACCTGCGTTAATTCCGTCTGCGCCCGAAACCCAAGAGATTTTGTAACTTGAGTCTTCGGCCGTTTTAGACACATCCTCCGCCACTAATTGCATAGCCTCATGATAGAAGTCCACGATAAAGCCTTGTTTGGGCACGTAACGAAGCGCATATTCTTCTGCCTTTTCGAAAATCAATTGCTCCTTGTCCAGCGATTCGAGCTGCAGCCACAGCGAAAAACAGAAATAGCCGTCATCATCAAAAGTCAGATTTACTTTGCGCGTAGAATCCTTACCCGCGGAATTTTTGACAGTCACGACATCGTCTGCGCCAAGATGCATTCCGTTTCCAAGAACGCCGCCACTGCTATCAAGTCCTGTCGCTGTTTCGGCGGAGCCTTCGAAATACCCCTTTTCAGCGGAATCTTCAAGGAGCGAAAGCCCGCTATCGAAATGATACACCAACGAATAGCTGCGATTCGTCGGGAATACGTCAAAAGCGTAAGCAGGGTCTTTAGCTGTATTGAACGTCAACTCGATTTCATCTGCGGTATTCAAGGAATCGAGGCGAACCCAGAACATCATTTTTCCATTTTGTAATTGGGGTTCTGCAATGGGCAACTGGTTTTTCGCAGCGCTGTGTGAAATGCGGAAAGCTTCCCAACGGCCTACGAGATGGTCAAGAGAGTCCAAGTCGCACACCGAAGAGTCGAGCACTAGGGCAAGCGGGATATCCGTAACGACACGGACTGAATCACCGCTTGCAAAATTCTCGGCTTTGGGATTTTCACGTTCAGGGAGCGCAAGCGGAGCTGTGAACGAATATGTTACCGAATCTCCCCAAACCGTCGTTTCGTCCGGTTGCACCGAGACATTTTCGAATTTTACTGGGAACAATTTGTCCATGTAGATAACGATGTCCAAAGAATCCGCCGGAAGGCTATCGACTTCGATTTTCCCATTCTGCACAAAGATTCTTCTGTGAATGGTCGTTCCGACGACAATCGCATCACCGCCCTGATTTTCACGGAACGCGCCCGGCACGAGAAGTTTGACACTCCCCGAATGACGCAAGGTGTCATTTAAAGCAAGCGGTTCGCCTTGTTCATTAGCCAAGTTCTGTTTCAGGAACATTTGACCCGATTCTTCATGGAAAGCCTCTATCGAGAAACGGCCCGACGGGATGGAGTCGAATTCGTAGTTGCCATTTTCGTCGGTTTCGGTTTCGAACGCCTGTGGCAAAGAGCGTTCCGCACGATCTGCGGAGATAATGTTAAAGTCGCTCGGCACGCATTGCACGCGCGCGCGGGCGGCTGGGGAACCGTTATCCAAGACGAAAATTCCGGCGAGTTCTGGAGAACCAGTCTCGGCGCTGTTGCCCGCCACATGGCTATCGGAACATCCTGCAAAAAGCGCCATAAAGGCCGCCGAAAAAGCAACCGTTACAGCCTTTATGTTTTTGCAGAACTTCATCGATACCAATATATATAAGATTTACGAAAAGCGAGCACGCCTTCATTCGCTAGGGAATCGTTATTGGATATAGTGGCGCAATGTTTTGCCAGCGGACGTGTATTCGATCACAATAACATGGGCGGCAGGCATTTTAGCAGGCTTGCGGTCGCCTGCGAAAAGCGGGCGTCCCTGAATGTCAAAGATGCGGTAGAAGCCGGCCTCGGCTTCGGTCGCGCGCTGCATGGCGAAAGGCGCAATGCCGATCGTTCCGCAAGATTCCGGGTCTTCGCCCGGAATGACGACACAAGCGTCGCTGCTAGATTCCACAGGGGCATGCGCACTCGAAGATGACGCCACGACACTCGAACTGGATTTTACAACAGCGCTAGAGCTGGATTCCGCGACCGCAGAACTGCTGGATTCCGCCGAACCCTCGACAGTAAAGGTCACGTATTCGCTCATCCATGTGAGCCCGGAATTGTCAGTGACGACAGCGACTGCAGAATGCATTCCAGGCTCCACGCCCTCGACGCTCACCTGGTACGGAGCCGCGTTTGCCGTGCCCACCAGCGTATTGCCTACGTAAAACGCCACGCTCTTCACCGTTCCGTCATTGTCTTTGGCATCGGCTTTCAGCGTCACCGTCGCGCCCGCATTAAACTTCGCACCCGCCGCAGGGGCGATCAAGGTAACGCTTGCCGCCTTGTTGCTCTGACCAAAAACCTGATTGTATTCGGGCATTTTGCCGTAGCGGCCCCCCACGCCCGAAAGTGTCGGGATTTCTTTCGGGAGGTTTGCGACATCGCGCTTTTCAAAAGAATAACTCGGATTGAATGTTTCTGCAGTCGGGATTCCGCTCTTGACCGTTCCCTTGTAGCGGTGCTGTTGCTTGGTGTCTTTCCCGAACGAAACTCCGCTAAAGTAAACATAGCCGTTGTCGCCCCATTCAGCAAGGTAGCCTTGCCCATTGTCGATGTAGCTGTTTTCGTAACGCACGTAGGCTTTGGCGTTTGCGCTATGGCCGTCGGCACCGGCAACAAAAAAGCGATTGTAATTGACGTACTGGTTGTAGAGATGAACTTGCGAACCGTTGACCTCGCCCGTGACCTTCGGAACACGCCCGTAAGTGTTGTGCCAGTAATTGTTCGCATAGGTCAAGCGCGCATCTTCGACAAGCGCCATGTAAGGGTCGGTTCCCCAGCAGTTATATTCATTCGCACCGTCAAAATCCAAATAGCTGATGGTTGCGTTATCGACAAATTCCATATCCATGCCATCAGAAATCCACTTGTAACTGATATGATCCGCCCAGAAATTTTTGACGTGCTTATCGGCGGTGCCCACTGTTTCAAGACCGTCGCCGCCTTCGATCAAGTGCGGGTTCACATCGTAAATGGCGAGGTTGCGGTAAATGTGGTTGCTTGCACCTTCGTTTGTACGCACCGCAATAGCAGCACCGCGCAAGTTCGCGCCTCGACCCATGCCCACCAAACTCTTGTTCGCCTTGGTCGTAATCCAGTTATCCCACTTTTGCAAATTTTCGCTTTCCTGCACAATCTGCACTCCCGCTTCCGTCAAATCGCTGCAGCTGTTCGCCTTGAATGTGATGCGGTAGAAGGTGTTGGTCTTGCCGGTCACGCGGTTCTTTTCGGTACAAGCCGTTTTGCACCAAGTGCGGCCCTTGCTTTTCGCTTCGGTAACAGCGTTGCGGAACTGCCTGAAATCGTACGTACCTTCGGGCACGAGGATTGTCACGGCTTCGTTACTTTGTAAATACTTTCGGATGCTCGTGGAATCGCTAGCGATAACAATTTTGCCGGCATCGCCGCCCGTTGCAGAAGCACCAAAACCTTCCGCGTTCACGTAGAACGTATAAAGTAATACCGCCATCGGATCCGTTTCGGCACTCGTCCAAATCCATTTGGCTTGTGTGTTTACAGCAAAGCCGTTCAGGGAGCCACCGCTCGGGAGTTTGTTGTTCGCGTAGTTCAGAGTTGTCGCGCCTCCCCACTGCGAGAGATCGCGGCCCTTGTTCTTCCACGAGGCGCTCCCCACGGCAGGTTTCGATTTCCAATCCGCGCCAGAATAGTAAGACTTGTCGAGATCGTCAATCTGCACCAAAACGCCAGGGGCACCCTTCCCGTTCACACCCACGACAGAAATCGCATTTTCACCGGGAAGGAACGTCATCGGGACAAAACGCACGCGGCCCGCTTGGTTGTCTTCGGCCAAAAGCGCCCCATTGTGATAAAGCCTGTAGCCACCATCGGCGACAATCCAAATGCCTGGCCCTTCGCCCACGTTGTAGGTCGCCGCAACCAGCTGTGAACCGACTTTATCGCCGCCGCCATAGGCAGCGTCTGACGGAAGTGTTACGACTTCCGTCGCTTGAATTTTCGCGGTAGCCTCTGCCGCATGCACTGCAGAAATTCCGAAAAAAGAGACAACGCTTGCAAGCACTATTTGACCAAAACCTTTCATACCCATTGTTCCTCACTTTTGGTTGCATTGGCCCAACTTTTGGTTCGTCCCATTTCCTTGAGGCAATTAAGCCAGGCATTGCGGGCTGGCGTTTGAAGCCCGCATTGGGGGTGATGGAAGACCGCATCGCGGGCTGCAATCAGGGGGATTATTCCCCCATTCTATAATCTAGATTGGAAGCGCGCAATTTCAAAGCACTTTGAAACAACACTCCAATTTATCGTTGTTTCTGGACAACGGGAATGTAATGCGTGAATTTTCCGAATCGAATTTTTTTCTTACATTTAAAGCATGACCGAAAAGGAACCGACACGAAAAGTCTTCGAATACCTGGACTACCGGGAATTTTTGAGGGACTATTATAACGGGAAGAAAGAGGCGAACCCTGCCTTTTCGCTTCGCGTGTTTTCGGACAAAATCGGTTTCAAAGCGAAAGATTTTATCAGCCGCGTGATGAACGGCGACAAGAATCTGTCGAACCAGAGCGTTCCCAAAGTCGCGTCGGGACTCAGGCTCAGCAAGCACGAGACAGAATTTTTCATTGCACTCGTGAAGTTCAATCAGGCAGAAACCACCGACGAACGGAACGCCGCGTTCGAAGAAATGCAAGCCGCGCTCAAGGTCGCGCGCTTCGCCGAAAAGCAGCACGTCCTCGGGCATGCGCAATACATGGTGTATTCGCATTGGCGGCACCTCACCATCCGCAGTCTAATCGGGATGTTCGGATTTAACGGAGATTACGATGCGCTTGCGAAGATGGTCCATCCGCACATCACCGCAGACGAGGCGAAAAAGTCCGTCAAGTTGCTCGAGGAATGCGAACTCATCAAGAAGGACAAAAACGGGAAATTCGAGCTGACCGAAAGCGCCATCACCACAGGCGACCGCACATCAAAACTCGCACTCCGCGGATTCCACCAGCATTGCCTGAAACTCGCCGCCGACTCCATCGACCGCGACACGCCGGGCAGCCGCCACATCTCGGGACTCACCCTCGGCATCAGCCAAGAAGGCTACGACCGCATCGTGGAACGCATCAACGCCTTCCGCAAAGAAATCGCGCTCATCGCCGAAGAAGACCAGAACAGCGACAAAGTGTTCCAGTTGGAGTTTGCAATGTTCCCCGTCGGCGGGAAATAATTTTTCTCTATCAACCAAGTCACAAGCCACCCCTAAGAGGGGTGGCTTGCTTTGCCCCTAGAAGGGGCTGTTACTGCCAGCGCCTTAATGACGCTGGCTTTCTCTTCGTTCAAG